>NZ_CACSIS010000038.1:0-48989 GCF_902705905.1 Klebsiella sp. 18074
TTTTAGCGCGGCTTTATCATCAGGGTTTTCAGTCTGCATAAAACCCTGTTTCCACTGAATAATCTGTTCAGGATAAAGTCCTTTTTTACGACAGTATTCCGCGATTTCGGCCTCACTGAGTGTGGCGAATTGAATTTCTATACTTCTGGCCTCAATTTTGCCTCTATTGAATATCTTAAGCCTGTAGTTATTTTTTGATACCTTAACAAGACGAGCACCAAGCTCAGCCTTCATTTCATTTATTGCCGAATTTGTTTCTTTCTGAAGAAGCAGCTTACGTAGTCTATCTTGCTCATCCTTCATAACCCGCTGTTCAGAATCACTTTTTTTTGACTTTAGCTCGGAGCGCACTTGACAGGCAATTGTTACCAGAAGGGCTAATGATGCAATGATATCGCTTGTTGTCATCATTTGATCCTTATATTTTTATTCCCTTTAAATGCATTTTCGCTGTCCTCAATCAGATAGAGCATTTTATCGTATTGTACGGTCAGACTTTTTGACACACGACGGGGCTCTCGCCATGTAAATTCCGCATCCAGGTCATCGTCTAATGTCAGCGGTCGATGCGCGTTAAAATCATGCAGAGGTGCTTTGGAAAAGCGCCGGTTGTAATCGGCCATGTATTCTTCCGCAAACGCATTCGCTGCGTCTATCGTACAGATCCCTTTAAGTCTGAGTTCCTTAACCAGTCGATCCTGAAGTGTCAGATGGGCGCGTTCCACGCGACCTTTCGCCTGGCTAGTTTCCGCGCAGAGTGGGGTTATATTGAGGCAGCGCATGGCCCTGGCAAACTGGGTTTCACCGGGACCAGTGGTGGCGTGCTTATTATTGACTCTGAATACGCTGGCTTTATCGCTGTAAAGGATCATGGGCTTACCGTATTTCTCGATATAGCCACGGGTCGCTTCAAAATAGGTAAAGGTGGACTCAGATTTCACAAACAACAGGTGCATCAGACGACTGGTGGCATCGTCAACATAGACCAGTGCCGT
The DNA here is from genome assembly GCF_902705905.1 of Klebsiella sp. 18074. NCBI lineage: Bacteria > Pseudomonadati > Pseudomonadota > Gammaproteobacteria > Enterobacterales > Enterobacteriaceae > Klebsiella > Klebsiella sp. 18074. The sequence continues at coordinate 996 of NZ_CACSIS010000038.1, forward strand.
ACAGGGCCGACCCCGATTTTCAAACCAATGATGGTCACAGCCGTCAATTTGTATCAGCTCGCCAGTACAGGGCCGCCGGTAACGGGGCTGATGAATTTTCGGTGCGCGTTGTCTGCGGGGGATCCAAAGTCCGGCTTTTATCATGAGACGTCTGATGGTTTCCTTGCCCAGGACCAGGCCGTGGACTTCCTCCAGTTTCTCCCGTGCCAGCGTGGGGCCAAAATCGCGGTAGCGTTCTCGTATGATACCCAGAGCCAGGTCAGTCAGTGACGCGGGCAACAGGCGATTACCAGTGCGACCGCGACTCTGATTGTTCATACCAAGCGGCCCGGACTGGCGATAACGTTTCAGTAGACGGCTGCAATGACGTGGCGTGATACCGAGCATCTCGGCCGCCTGGCCAGGACGCAGGTTACGTTCAATGACATCCTGAAGGATTTTGAGGCGGTTGATTTCTTTCACGGTGAACATCCCGGCGTCATGTATAGCCATAGAAAACTCCTCATCAGGAAAAGTGAGTCGTTGACTAGACATACAGGTTTGAAAACTATAGCCTGGACATTCCTAATGAGCCACAAATAGACATTAGCATTGAGCCACTACAGCATTGGTGCGCATAATGTATATTATGTTAAATTGATTATAAAGCTCACAGATTCGCCAGCATCCATAGCCCATCAGAAACCATAATCACCCTTCCCTTTACATTTTGACGCGCTGCGTATCACCAGAATATTGCATCTGATGCAATCTGCCTTTGCGCAAACTGGATGTTCATTTGCAGATAGCAATAAGCTATTGTTAATGAAAATTATCATTGTTGAGGCATCGCTCGGTTACCTTGAGGAACGCAAAGCCAAAAACTATTTCAGCGGCCTGACGACGTTTATCGGCGGCAAAAAGTTGGCCACACCATCGGCAAATTATTTCCTTTTTGACCAGGTCTGGGGCCTTCAGCAAAATCATCCAGAAGACTGCTGACGCACACGGCCAGCCCTGTTTCTAATGCTTCAACCCGGAGTGACAAATATGTCTAAACCCAAGCTATTTACACCGTTGCGCATCCGCAATCTTGCACTTGATAATCGTATCGTAATTGCCCCAATGTGCCAGTATTCCGCAGAGGATGGCTGTATGAATGACTGGCATATTCTTCATCTGGGACAGCTGGCGCAATCGGGCGCGGGCCTGCTCACCATAGAGGCGACGGCCGTATCACCCGAAGGCCGAATCACCTATGCTGATGTTGGCCTCTATGATGACAATACCGAGGAAGCAATGTCCCGAGTCCTCAAAGCCATCCGTCAGTGGTCAGATATTCCCGTTGGCATTCAACTGGCGCATGCGGGACGAAAAGCGTCAACCTATAAGCCATGGGATCGACACGGTCAAATACCGCCCGACCAGCAAGGCGGCTGGCAAACTCTGGCGCCCTCTGTGGTGCCCTACAGCGACGGCTATACCCCCCCTATCGCTCTCGACAACAGCGGCTTAGCCGAAATTCGCCGCCAATTTGCTGAAGCTGCAAAACGTGCGGCAAGACTTAACATTGATCTTATTCAGATCCACGCGGCACATGGCTACCTGCTGCATCAGTTTTTATCACCGCTGTCTAACCGGAGAACGGATAATTACGGCGGCTCGCTGGAAAACAGAGCCAGATTTCCGCTGGAAATAGTCGATGCGGTGCGCGAGGCATTCCCTGCAGATAAAGCAATCAGCGTGCGTATTTCCGCAACCGACTGGTTCGACGGCGGATTTAGCCTCGAGGAAGCCGTGGCGTTTTCTAAAATGCTTGAAGCACATGGCGTCGATGCCATACATGTCTCCAGCGGTGGTCTGCACCCCGACCAGCAAATTGATGTTTATCCCGGTTACCAGGTTCCGCTGGCAAGAGTGGTTAAAGCCGCAGTGGGTATCCCTGTTGTGGCGGTAGGCCTAATTACCGAACCAGAGCATGCGGAATCTATCGTGGCAAGCGGGGATGCCGATATCATCGGTATTGCCCGTGGCGCGCTCTATAATCCAAGATGGCCGTGGCATGCTGCGGCAGCGCTTGGTGCTCAGGTTCATGCGCCTAATCAGTACCTTCGTTGTCAGCCCCATACGCTGAAGAACTTGTTCAAGTCCTGAATAAATGCGCGATGTCCGTTGCAAGCATCGCGCATTTATACCGCTTTCGCCGGGCGCTGGCCTGGCTTGAGGTTCAGTGTGATATGCGAAACGCCGACACCTTCCTGCTGTTTCCAGATTCAGGCGACCCGCCGCCAGCGCGGCGGCTTACGATGCTCTGCTCGAGGCTCTGACCACCAATTCCGGCCTCTGTCCGCGGCTGCCGCTCACGTGATGACCGGCCAGCACTTCAAACAGCAGCGTGACGGCCTGACGAGCGACCTCGTCGAGGTGCATGTTCACCGCCGTCAGCGGCGGCTGGGATTCCCGGGCGCGAATACCGTCATAGCGGGTGGCTAAGCGCATCTGCCGCGGCATGGCGATCGACGCATCGTGAAAGGCGCGCACGGCACCGCTGGCAAAGGTATCAACCAGCACCAGGACGCCATTGACTTCGGGATGTTCCTGCGACATCTGACGCGCCGCCTGATAGCCAGCCGTTTCCCCTTCCTGCTCATCAAGGTAATAGATAACCGGCGCCTGCCGCCCTTCGCACCAGAGGCGATAGGCGGCCTCGGTTTCCAGCGCGGAAGTCCGCGGCGTATGCCCGACAAAGAGCGCGCAACAATCGGCGCCTTCTGCCTGCAGGTGGCTCAGCAGCAGTTTCGCCGTCGCCGCCGAATGCAGCTCCACCCACGGTACCGGCGTCGGCGTTCCCGGCGTTCGGCCGATGGTAATACAGGGGATCCCCGCCTGCTGCAGAGCCCGCAGCTGCGGATCGTTTTCGGCGGGTTCCAGCAAAATGGCGGCATCAAAGGTCACCATGTCCAGCGGGTTCTTCCCGGGCGGGACCAGGATCAGCGCATGCTGCTTCTCCAGCGCGATAATCGCCGCCGTAAGCGCGATCTCCATCATAAAACCCAGCTTTGAGGCTCCGGAAGCGATGGTCAGCGGCAAGGAAGAAAGAAGCGCAATGGTGTTGGTTTTCCCGGTACGCAGCTGGCGGGCGCGAATATTCGGCGTGTAGTTCAGCGCCTGAATCGCTTCCTCAATGCGCTGCCGGGTCTCAGGTTCGACAAAACGGGTGTGATGTAACGCATTAGACACGGTTCCGGGCGATACGCCGGCAAGGCGTGCAACGTCAATGAGCCTGGCGCGTTTTTTATCTTGAGCAGTCATCTGGCTGGCGGTCCCTCCCGAGAGTTTACGCTCAGGGTAGCACATTTCCAGGGTATGAATTTCGGCACTATTACATAACAAAATCATATTAAAAAAGTGGCCGTTTACCGTAGCTCTCTGGCGAGCATTCCTATCTAATACTTCTTCATTAAAACGTTTTAATGGCATATTTTGCTAGAAAATAATCGCTTCAGGAGGCTACGTGGCGCACTTATCTCAGGATCCTACATTCACCCTCGGGCGTCGTCCGGGCGGGCTGACCCTCGCCAACATGGAGAAAAGCTTCGGCGGCTATACGCTCTTTGCCCCACAAACCGCCGAAGGGCGGGTCTATCTGGTTGATGAGCGGGGAGAAGTGGCGCACCAGTGGCAGCTCCCGGTACGGGCAGGACGCGATGCCGTACTGCTGCCTAACGGTAACCTCGGTTATAACGGCAGCCACCGCACGTCGGCCAGCCTCTATCCGGCCTGGGATCTCTGGCACGGCGGCGATTTTTATGAAGTCACTCCGGATAACGAAGTGGTCTGGCATTATGAGGATATCTTCCATCACCACGACGCGCAGTGGCTGGCGAACGGTAACCTGCTGTATACCGCGGCGGCTCCGCTGCCAGCTGACATCGCCGCCCGCGTCGCCGGCGGCGATCCGCGCCGCGATGCGCCGGACGGCATCATACAGAGCGATGTCGTCAAAGAGGTCAATCGCGACGGTGAAGTGGTATGGGAATGGCGCGCCTGGGAGCATCTGGCCCCGGAAGATTTTCCGGTTCATGAGATCTTTGACCGCCGCCACTGGCCGATGATCAACGGTCTGTCGGTCACCCGCGACGGCCTGGTGCTGATGAGCCTGCGCACTACTTCCGGAGTGATTGCCGTCAATAAAGAGACCGACAGCGTGGTCTGGCACGCGGGTCCGAACGTTGTCGCCCAGCAGCATACCCCGATCGAGACGGATAGTGGGTCGATTCTGGTATTCGATAACGGCAACCTGCGCCCCGGCGTAACCTCTCCGCACTCCACGGTGCTGGAGTTCGACCCGCACACCCTGGCTATACGCTGGCAATATCGCGATATTTTCCCGCCGGCCTTTTTCTCACCCTACATGGGAAGCGCACAGCGCCTGGACAACGGCAATACCTTTATCTGCGAGTCTGCCTTCGGCCGCCTGTTTGAAGTCACGCCGCAGGGAGAAACGGTGTGGGAATACATTATTCCTTACTTCAATGAATACCCGGAGCATCTTAGCAAGGGGATTATTCCCGGTAAGCAAAACAGCGCCTTCCGCGCGCACCGCTACGCCGCCGATGCAGTACCGTGGCTGAAATAATCGCTCTTCGCCGGCGCGGTCGGCGGGGATTTATCACGTCTTTGGGAGGCATTTATGCCCTATTCTGACTCCGTCGTGCCGGAAAACGAAGCCTTGCGCTGGCAAACTAAGCTGCTGCTGGCCCTGCAACACGTGCTGGTTGTGGCCGCCACGCCGATCGCCGCCGTTTTTCTCATTGCCCAGGCGCTTCACTTCAGCGATGGCGTCACCACATCGCTGCTGAGCGCCACCTTTCTGATGTGCGGGCTGGGGGCGATCCTGCAAAGTCTCGGTATCGGCAGCTTCGGCGCGCGTCTGCCGTTTATTATGGTCCCGGGCGGTGCGCCGATCGCTCTCTTCATCGCTATCGCTTTGCAGACCAATATCCAGACGGCAATTGGCGCGGTGATCTTAACATCGCTGTTTTATTTTATTGCCCTCCCCGTTTTTCGCCGCTTTCTGCACCATTTCCCGCCGTTTATCATCGGGATTATGCTGCTACTGGTCTCCATCAACCTGATTCGCCTGTACGGTGGGCTCATTATCGGTCAGCCGGGGAGCAGCCACTTTGCCCAGCCAGCAAACATTATTCTGGCGCTGGTGACTATCCTGATTACGCTGATCTTCGCCCTGGCGTTCACCGGCATCCTGCGTCAGCTGTCGGTTATGTTCGGTCTGCTGGCAGGCACCCTGCTCGCAATCGTGCTCGGCAGCGCCGATTTTGGCGACGTCAGTCAGGGGCCGCTGTTCAGCCTGCCGCAGCTGTTTCCGTTCGGCTGGCCAATCTTTAACCTCTCAGCGTCGCTGCCGCTGCTGATCTATGCGGTGATATCTATGGCTGAAGCGACCGGGCAAACGATTGCCACCGCGGAGATCGTCAAATCGACACAAAACGTCCATCAGGCCATTCCCCGCACCATCCGCGGCGATGCCGTTATCTCGCTGCTGGGCGGCGTTTTCGGTACGTCATTGATCATCACCTCCGGCGAGAATATCGGCGTGGTGCGGACCACTAACGTCAAATCACGCCACGTCACGGCGCTCGCCGGGCTGCTGTTAATCCTGATTGCGTTGTTTTCGCCGCTGGTGCGCTTTGCCGCCTGCCTGCCCGGTCCGGTGGTCTGCGGGACGGCGGTGATTGTCTTCAGTATTATTGGGGTCATCGGCATTGATATGATTGCCCGCGAGCCGCTGCACAAGCCGGGTAAAACCTACGCCTTAGCCACCGGTTTAGCGATGGGTATGCTGCCGATTCTCGTGCCCGGCCTGTACCAGAATTTCCCCGCCGGAGTGCAGATGGTGCTGGGTAACGGCATGGCGGCCGGTACGCTCACCGCGATCGCCGTTAACTCGTTATTCCTGGTGAGCGAAAGGCGGGCCGCCGTGCGGCTAAAAGGCTGAACCGATACCCCGCTTTAGCCCGTTAACGATAGTGATGTTTGTTTAGACCAAACTTTTTCATCCGCAAATAGAGTTTTTTGCGCGGGATCTGCAGATATTCGGAGACATCGTTAATGCGGCCCTGGTGGATATTCAGGGCCTCGACAATAATCTGCCGCTCGTAATCTTCGACCCGCTGGTCGAGCTGAACAGGCTCAACGGCGTGCAGCACGGGGTTTGGGATATCGGCCAGCGGCATCACCCCGACGGCAAACAATTTGGCGGCATTGGCCAGCTCGCGAACGTTATTCGGCCAGGGGCGCGCGATCAGTTTTTTAGCCAGCGCCGGCGGAAGCTCGGGTACAGGGTTATTCAGGCGCAAACAGGCCTGTTGCAGGTAGTGCAGGAACAGCGGCTCGATATCGTCAAGCCGCTGTGAAAGCGGCGGGCAATGCTGCTGGGTCATGGCAAAGCAGTAGTATAAATCGGGGATAATGCGGCTATTGCCGGCCATGGCGATCGGCGGCTGTAGCCCGATGCCGACCAGGCGAAATGGCAGCACGTCTTGCCCCTGCAGATGCGCCAGCATATGCTGCTGAGCCTGGGTCAGGAACTCGATATTGCGCAGAACCAGCGTCCCGCCCTGCGCCTGAGCTATCCATTCATTGAGCGGCGCGTCCTGATCTTCGAGGATGTCGCCGAAGATAATCGGCTGCGCATGGCGTGAGCTGAGACGATGCATGTAGCACGCCGCCAGCGTACGCCCGGTGCCCCGTTCGCCATGCAAATAGACCGCGATATCGGTTTCTGCCAGCTGCCGCAGCGTGTGCCGCACCTGCATGACCCATTCGCTACGGCCGATCAGGTTGTCCTCCAGCTGCTCCTTTTGCCACTGCCGCCGCACGACCTGCGCCTGGCGCTGGGCCAGCGCTTTATCGACCAGGCCTAACAGCTGCTCCGGGTTAACCGGTTTTTGCAAAAAATCCCATGCCCCTTTTTTAACGGCGTCGACGGCCATCGGGACGTCGCCGTGGCCGGTAATCAGCATCACCGGCAGATGAGGGTCATGTTTCAGCAGGATCTTCAGCAAATCGATACCGGAACAATGCGGCATACAGACATCGCTCAGCACGATACCCGCCCACTCCTCGCTCACCAGATCCTGCGCCATCAGCGGATCGCGACAGGCATACACCCGGTGTCCGGCCTCCGTCAGCAGCTGAGCGTAGGCATCCAGCACGTCGCTGTCGTCGTCAATCAGCAGAATATTATGTTGATGAGTGAGCATGGTTGACATCCGTTGGTAAGAATTGCAAAACAACGCAGGCATGCTGGCTCAGCGTCGACGCCAGCCGTAAATGCCCGCCCATCTGCCGCATCAAAGATTCGCTGATCGACAGACCGATCCCCAGCCCCAGCTGCTTGCTGGTGACAAACGGTTTCAGCAGCGAGTCGGCCAGCTCCAGCGGCCAGCCGCAGCCGTTATCCGCGATCGTTACCGTCCAGCCTTCCGCTGACTCTCCCCATGCTACCGTAATGTCGGGTGCGCCCTGCGCCGCATCCAGCGCGTTGGTCAGCAGGTTGACCAGCACCTGCAGGATCCGCACCTCGTCTCCCAGCACCTGCACGGCGCCTGGCGGCAGATGCAACGCGCCGTGCAGCGGCTTATGCCGCAGGGATAACAGCTCCCAGGCGGCGGTAAAAGCATGGCGCAGGTCGACGGGGCTGGCGGGCGCATCGACCTCCGGGCGGCGGGTAAACTGCCGCAGATTGCGGATAATGGCGTCAATGCGGCCAATCAGCCCCTCGGCTTTGCTCAGCGTCTGACCGGCACTATCCGCCTGCCCGTTTCTGATGGCGCTGCGCGCGCTGTAGAGATACATCGACAGCGCGTTGAGCGGCTGGTTTATCTCGTGCGCCAGGGTGGTCATGGTCTGGCCAACCACCGCCAGCTTGGCGGTCTGTACCAGTTCATCCTGGGTGGTTCGCAGATGCGTTTCCACTCGTTTTCGCTCGATAATTTCGCGCTCCAGCAGCTGGCGCTGCTGATTTAACTGGCCGAGAGTATGGCGCAGGAGTTTACCAATGCGTCCCAGCTCATCTTCGCCGTAAACAGGAATATCGGCGTTAACGTCGCCTAACCCGATGCGGACCACCGTCTGGTTAAGCTGGTTAAAGCGTTTCACCAGCCGCGAGCGGATAAAATAGTGGTTGAGTAAATAGGCGAGGATCAGCGCCAGCAGCGTGGCGATCAGAATCAGGCTCCCGCTGAACCACATGGTATGCTCCAGGCGCTGATTGAAGGTGCGCATTTTGCCGTGGCTGTCGCTGAGCTGAGATTCCAGCTGGGCGCGAAAGCGGGCCAGCGTCGTTTCCTTATCCTGCGTCACCTGCGATAGCACGCGCTGTGCCCGAATATATTCGCGGATCGCCGCCGGCATTTTATTTTCGGCAATCCCGATATCGAGGAGTTCATCAATCGTCTGGCGCAGGGTTATCGTACTGGGATAGCCTTCCAGCAGGTGCATGTTGTCGCCGGCGGTTTTTTTCAGATAGGACAAATAGCGAATATGCCCTTCTATATTGCCGCTGCCCTCCGTGCTGGACTGCACCTCGGTGAGCTGGTCGCGCAGGTCGCTGATAATCTGATTTTCAATACGCGCCAGGGTATAGACCTGCTGCAGCTCCCCCTGCACCGCCCGCAGATTGGCCTGTAGCCGGGGAATGGCATTCCCCGGTTTTGCCTCCATCTGATCGAGTAGCGCGCCCTGCTGCCAGCTGAAATCCTGCACCAGAGAGTTCATCTCGGTGGTAAAATCCTCATGCAGCCAGTTAATCCGCGCGGTGGTTTCGTTGACCTTCTCGCGGGCGATAAACATGCTGTACAGCGAACGGTCAAGCCTGGTGAGGAGCTGGCGACTGTCCCTCAGCATCAGTTCGATTTGCCGGCGCTCCGGCGCGTCGAGGCGCTGGCTGAGAGCGGCAATTTGATCGAGGTGCTGCAGGATCTGGTTGCGCAGCTGCAGCCGCGAGGTGGTATTGGCCGCCAGAAGAAATTCGTTAAGCTGATCGACGACGGTGTTCAGGTTGTTTTCAATCAGAAATGAGGTTTGGATCCGAGGGAAATAGTCATTCAGGGCATAGCGGATTTGCGAACTTTGCTCGTGCCAGGAGTACAGGCTGACGCCGCTAACGATTAGCGTCAGCAGCGCCCCGGCGAGGAAGGCGCCGCGCAGGCTGGCGCTGATGGTCAGGCTTTTAATAAAATCGGGGAGCCTCATTTCAGATTCTCCAGTTGCTCAATCGCCTGCCGCTGCTGCTCCTGAAAAAAAAGCTGCCATTCCATCATCAACTGCTCGGCCTGCTCTTTATTATCCAACTGCTCGAGGTAGCGCCGATCGCTGCTTTGCCGGGCGCTTACCGGCATGGCGGTCAGCAGGGCGCGGATCTCCGGCAGCGGTCGCTTAAGCCGGGCTTCGGCGTTATGCAGCGCGCGCCAGGCATCTTTCAGCTGGGACAAGCGGAAGCTGATGGCGGTGTCGAACAGCGTTTGCACCAGGCTCTGGCGCTGCAGGATCAGCTGATAATTGAGGGAGGGCTCGCTCAGTAGCTGATGCTGCTGCCGCGCACGCACGCCGTTGCCAGGGTCCGGGATAATAGAATACTTCCCGGTATTGGTATCCGACAGCGCCTGCTGCCCCTCCGGGCTCAGCAGAAACTGAATAAAGCGCCGGGCCTCCGCCGGGTATGGGTTATGGCGGATCAGCGCCACATAGGTTGGCGAGGCGGCCGAGTGGGGAAAGTAGCGAAACGTCAGGTTCGGGTCGTCAAGCAGCAGGTTAGCGTAGTTATCAATGACCGGACCGACCGAGCCCAAACCGCTTTTAATTTTATCCGCCACGCCAAAGCTGCGGCTGGAAATGGTTATCAGGTTCCCTGCCACGCTCAATATGGTTTCCCACCCCTGCTGCCACCCCTCCTGCTGCAAAAGCGACTCCACCATCAGATGGTTGGTATCGGAACGGGAAGGACTGCTCATCAACAGGGTTCCCTGATAGCGCGCCTGCATCAGATCGTCCCAGCTGGCGGGCAGCGGCAGATGGCGTTCGCTGAGGTTGCGCTGGTTAATTAACAGCCCAAAGCCGGAGATGGCCACCGCGACGGCGGTACTGCGGATTGATTCCGGTACCAGCTGCTGGGACTGCGCTGGCGCATCCGGGTAGGCCGCCAGACGCTGATGTTCCTGCAGATGCTGCAGCAGCATCGGCGAAGAGGTCAGCACCAGATCGATATTCTCCCCCCCGGCGCTATCCAGCAGCTGTTCCAGGGAGGCGCTGGTACGGTTAAGGGTGCGGATAATCACCGACTGCGGCTGGGTTTGCCAGCGGCTGATGATATAGGCGGTGGCGTCGGGCGAAAACGTTGTGGCAATCACCAGTTCACTCTTTTTTGCCTGTACGGGAAATACCGTCAGCAGGCTGAGAAATAAACCAACGACAACCATACTTCGCTGCTGTTTATTTAACCGCTTACCCATATTGCGTCCTTTTGGCTGCCATCGTTTTGTGATCATTTTCATAAAACGGGGAAAATAATAAATAAAACCGCGCGCCGGTTTGTGACAAAAAAGTTCATTTATAGATAACGCCTCGATTAATCGCGGAGAAAACCAATATCCTGTTTAATCTCCGAAAAGAGACGGTAGCCTACCACCCTCATTAAAATCATACTGTTAAGATGATCAAACTAACGAACGCCCGGCTATTTCCCGCAAGGATATGGCGGAGCGTCAAGCCCATAACAATTATCCCCGAATGATAAGGCGAAGGCAAAAATACATTTTGAGTCAAAAACCTCCACCCTATTTTTGTATTTGAGTCAAATCTGACTCAAATAGGTCTGATTGTTTTGTTGATTTATTTTCACCACAATCCATTTCGCATATCACACCACCAATTTTGATCGTCATGATTCATTACCGATAACCTAATATAGGTACTTAAACATGTTTTCATTATTAAAACAAAAGATCGCCGCGGCGCCGGTTCCTGCGCAACAAATAAGGCCCACTTACCAACGCTATCGTATCCAGGCATTACTCAGCGTGTTTCTTGGCTACCTCGCCTACTACATTGTGCGCAATAACTTCATGCTGTCGACGCCGTACCTGAAAGAGCAGCTCGATCTCAGCGCCACCCAGATAGGGATGCTCAGCAGCTGTATGCTGATCGCCTACGGTATCAGCAAAGGCGTGATGAGCAGCCTGGCAGACAAGGCCAGCCCAAAGGTCTTTATGGCCTTTGGCCTTGTCATGTGCGCCATTGTTAACGTTGGTCTGGGTTTTAGCAGCGCGTTCTGGATCTTTGTCGTGCTGGTGGTGATCAACGGACTGTTTCAGGGGATGGGCGTTGGGCCCTCATTCATTACCATCGCCAACTGGTTCCCACGTCGCGAACGCGGCCGCGTCGGTGCGTTCTGGAATATCTCGCATAACGTCGGCGGCGGAATTGTCGCCCCTATCGTCGGCACTGCGTTTGCGCTGCTCGGTTCAGAACACTGGCAAACCGCCAGCTATATCGTACCTGCGGCGGTGGCGGTACTGTTTGCATTCGTGGTGCTGGTACTCGGTAAAGGCTCGCCGCGCAGCGAAGGGTTGCCGGCGCTGGACGAAATGTTGCCAGAAGAGAAAGTGCTGCTGAATACCGGTAAAGTCGAAAAGGCGCCGGAAAACATGAGCGCATGGCAGATTTTTTGTACCTACGTGCTGAAGAATAAAAACGCCTGGTATGTGTCGATGGTCGACGTCTTTGTCTATATGGTGCGCTTCGGCATGATCAGCTGGCTGCCCATCTATCTGCTGTCGGTGAAACACTTCACCAAACAGGAGATGAGCGTCGCGTTTCTGTTTTTCGAATGGGCGGCCATTCCGTCCACCCTGCTGGCCGGCTGGCTGTCTGATAAGGTATTTAAGGGCCGCCGGATGCCGCTGGCGATGATTTGCATGGCACTTATCTTCTTCTGCCTGCTGGGTTACTGGAAAAGCGACTCGCTGCTTATGGTCACGGTGTTTGCCGCCATCGTCGGCTGCCTGATTTACGTGCCGCAATTTTTGGCCTCGGTACAGACCATGGAGATCGTTCCGAGCTTCGCGGTCGGCTCCGCCGTCGGCCTGCGCGGTTTTATGAGCTATATCTTCGGCGCCTCGCTGGGCACCAGCCTGTTCGGGGTCATGGTCGACAATCTGGGCTGGCACGGCGGCTTCTATCTGCTCATGGGCGGGGTTATTTGCTGCATTCTGTTCTGCTATCTGTCGCATCGCGGCGCGCTGGAGCTGGAGCGCAAGCGTCAGCTGGCGGCCGAAGAGCAGGCGCTGGCGCTGGCATAAGCATTTAACAAACATCCCCCGACGACGGCGATAGCGGGTCGTCGGGGGACGCGTTAGCGCATGGCGGAATTCGCGCCGTGCTGCCTGATAAACCGCGCTCGCCACGGTTTTAACAGACCAATAGCCAGCGCGGCGGTCACAAAATCAAGCGCGATCGCACAGCTGAAGACCACGTGCCAGCCGTGAGTATGCTGGTACAGCAGCGCCGCCAGCGGGCCACCAAATATCGATCCAATTCCCTGCGAGATATACAGCCAGCCATAGTTTGAGGCCGCATATTCGCTGCCGAAGGTGTCGGTCAGCGTCGAGGGGAAGAGCGAGAAAATTTCCCCCCAGCCAAAGAACACCACCCCGGAGAGCAGTACAAACAGCAGCGGATCGTCGCGACACGCCAGCCATAGCATCATCGCTACGCCTTCCAGCGCGAAGGCGATGAACATCGTCTGCTCCCGACCATAGCGATCGGAGATAAAACCGAACAGCGGTCGCGTCAGGCCGTTGGTGAAACGGTCGATAGTCAGCGCCAGCGGTAACGCCGCCATCCCGAACACCACCGCTTTGCTGATGCCGAAATCTTCGGCAAAGACCGCCATCTGCGAGGTCACCATCAGCCCGGAGGTGGACATCATTGCCATCATCGTGAACATCAGCCAGAACAGCGGCTGGCGCAGCATTTCACGGGAGGTGAACTGTCGGGTGCTCTGCGCCACGCGCTGGCTAACCGGCAGCGCTCCCCGATCGGGAGGAAGCCTCAGCCCCTGGCTGGCCAGCAGACCAACGGCGGCAAAAATAATGCCGAAGATGGTCATGGTCTGTTCGAGCCCGTTGCTGACCAGCGAGAGGGAAATGGGAAAGGTGGTCATAATCGCTCCCATACCATACCCCGCGGCGACGGCGCCGGCGGCAAAGCCTCGGTGCTGCGGAAACCACTTCACCATCAACCCGACCACGCCGATGTAGACTATCCCGGTACCCAGGCCTCCCAGACAGCCGTAGACCAGATACAGCGCTGCCAGGCCATTGACCTGCGCAGACAGCACCCAGCTGAGCCCCGCCATCACCGTGCCGAGGGAGATCAGCAGCCGCGGGCCGAATTTCTCAACCAGCCGTCCCTGGAACGGGGAAAAGAAAGTCTGCAGGATAATTAACAGCGAGAAAGTCACCTGTAATTCCGCTAACCCAACCCCCAGCTTCTCGGTCAACGGTCTGGTCAACAGCGTCCAGACATATTGCGGGCTGGAAATCGAGGCCATGCAGATCAGGCCGAGCGTAAGCTGGGTCCATTTACCCCATTTTGCAACCACTAAAGGTTCTCTGAGAACGGTCATCGGCAGCTCCTGTGTTCCATTAATTGCACCTTGCGAAAAGTCTCCGCGCCCATGGCGCTCCCCGGTCTGCTCTCTGTTGGTACGATCTGAACCACTGCATTTCTCCTCTCTGCTCCGATACTTACACTGCTAAGCATTAAGCATGCCAGGATTTATAGTTGTTATTTATCAGTTAGTTAAATAATTTCATGCCAAGAAGGTAACGGGGCAAGGGGCGTTCGCTGCACCTCAGATGTGCGAGGCCATGTTTCAGGCATGTGCACAGAGAAAGCGGGATCCGATATACTGGCGAATCCGCAGACCAGGGAGAGAGAGCATGATTATTGCCGTTCGTCAGGCCACCCGACACGACTGGCCGGCTTTACTGCGCCTGTTTCTGGTATCGCGCTGTCGGACCTTCACCTGGCTCAACGTGAGCGATTTTCACCTGAGCGATCTGGACAAGCAGACCGAGGGAGAAACCCTCTGGCTGGCACAGGACGCCCAGGGCGAAGTGGCTGGTTTTATCTCGGTCTGGATGCCGGGGCATTTTATTCATCATTTACACGTCGCAACGGCATATCAGGGATGCGGCGTCGGTAAAATGCTGCTACGGGCCTTGCCCGGGTGGCAACAGCATGGCTATCAGCTGAAGTGCCTGACGCGCAATGACCTCGCGCTGGCCTTCTATAAAACCTGCGACTTTGTGATGGTTCGCGAAGGAACAAGCGACGAGGGAGAGTATCGCCTGCTGGAACGTAAGGCGGCCTGGTAGCCCTCGCGCAGTTTGCTGTGCCGCTGCGCATCGGGGTGGCTGGAACCTTGAACATGACCGCTGCCTGGCGGGCCTAACTTAATGCGTATGGCTGAATTTGGTTTAACCATAAGATTATTAGCCCGACGGCCTACCACATTACAGTGCTAAATATTAATGCCATCCGCCTACTCAAGTCATTTAATCAGCCGCCGACGGGCCAACATGATTTTTATGCGCAATTAATCCGGCTGAAATAAAACAGCAATGTTATTTAATAATAATCTCGCCTGCAGGTTACTTTAAAAGTATATGTGGATGCGATTTTAATTACCGTCAATACCGTCACGCCTGGCGCCATTGAAACCGATTTTGGCGGCGGGCTGGTGCGCGACAACGCCGAGATCAACGCCCGGTTTGCCGCAATGACCGCACTCGGACGCGTCGGCGTTCCCGACGATATCGGACCGATGATCGCCAGCCTGCTGCGGGACGATAACCGCTGGGTGACCGCACAGCGTATCGAGGTCTCGGGCGGGCAGACCATCTAGTCCCTAACTCCTGCCAACAGTGTCTGGCCTCAGCGAGGCAGCAGCTGTTCCAGCGCCAGACCCGCCAGGCGTACGGTTTCCTCCAGCCGCTCCAGGCTATCCCCCGCCCGCGCTTTTGCCGAAAGGCCGGCCATCAGGGTACTGATAAAGTCGGTCAGCCGCACGGCGTCCTGCGGATAGCGTCGGGCGATATAGGCCCGAATATTGTCTTCCGCGGCGGTATGCAGCTCGCTCGCGGCCTCGCGCGCAGGCCGGTCGTTGCAGTGGATCCCCTCCAGCACCAGGCATCCGGCGGCCGTCGGGTCGGCAACGTAGCGCCTTGCCGCCTCGTGCAGCACGGCCATCAGACACTCCACCACCGGACGGTCATCGCGCAGAAGCTGCGCAAAGGGAATCGCCCCGATGCGGCTATAGCGATCCAGCACGCGGTTATACAGCCCGAGCTTGCTGCCAAACGCGGCGTAGAAGCTGGGCGGATTGATGCCGAACGCCTTTGTCAGGTCGGCGACGCTGACCGCGTCATAGCCCCGGGAGTGAAAAAGCCGTTGCGCGACCTCAACGGCCTGCAGCGGATCGAACCGGCGAGGGCGTCCCGGGGGGCGGATCTGTTTTGTAGTGCTCACTACATTACTCCTTGACAGCGTGATTTGCCGAAGCATATTGTAATCCTCACTACAATATCATGAGGAACGAGCTATGGCTGCATCACAACAGAAATCGGTACTGGTTTTGGGCGGGAGTCGCGGTATTGGCGCGGCTATCGTGCGGCGCTTTGCCGCAGACGGCGCCTCGGTGGTCTTTAGCTACGCCGGATCGCCAGAGGCGGCGGCTACGCTGGCGGCAGAAACCGGCAGCATCGCGGTGCAGGCGGACAGCGCCGACCGCGAGGCGGTGATAGCGCTGGTGCGCGACAGCGGACCGCTGGATCTGCTGGTCGTCAACGCCGGGATCGCCCTCTTCGGCGATGCGCTGGAGCAGGACAGCGATGCCGTCGATCGTCTGTTCCGTATCAACATTCACACCCCCTACCATGCTGCGGTCGAGGCGGCGCGTAAAATGCCGGATGGCGGACGCATTATTGTTATCGGCTCGGTGAATGGCGATCGCATGCCCATCGCAGGAATGGCATCCTATGCCGTCAGCAAATCGGCGCTACAGGGGCTGGCGCGCGGCTTAGCGCGTGATTTTGGCCCGCGCGGGATTACGGTCAACGTCGTTCAGCCCGGCCCTATCGATACCGATGCTAACCCGGAGAATGGCCCGATGAAGGAGTTGATGCACAGCTTTATGGCCATTAAACGGCACGGCCGTCCCGAAGAAGTGGCGGGAATGGTTGCCTGGCTGGCAGGCCCTGAGGCTTCCTTCGTCACCGGCGCCATGCACACCATCGACGGCGCATTTGGCGCATAGGCCCCTATAAAGGCCACCGCGCGTGGCCTGTTAAGCCATCCTTGAGACCAATTGCCGATCCGGTGCGGGAAATGTGGCTCCGCACCGCTGGCCGAACGCATTCCATATGGTATAATTTTTGTACCAAATGGGAGGTTTGCCATGAAATTCTATTCCCCGACCGATAGCGCAGAAAAAAATCTTAGCCCCTGGCACGCCATCGGCCTCGACGCTGAGGACGGCATTGCGCTGATGGGTAAAATTAGCCACGGGCTGGAAGGTTCCGTCGCCCGGCAAATTTCCGCATGGGCGGAGATCACCCCTGCCGAACTGCGCAAAATGTCAGGTATTGCGAATACCACCTTTAACCGCAGCATTAAATCGCGCTTTTCCGCCGACCAAAGCGAGCGCCTGGTGCGCATTCTTCGCGTTATCGAGCGGGCGGTCGAGCTGTTCGAAGGTGATAAAGAGGCGGCGCAGAAGTGGATGAATGAACCCAACCGCGCGCTCGGCTGGAAAACGCCGGCCGAGGTGGTCTCTTCTGAAACCGGCGCGCTGGAGGTGATGCGCCTGATCACGCGCGTGGAGCACGGGGTCTATTCGTGATCCTCTACCGCCTGACTAAAACCCACTTTCTGACGACCGCCTGGTCTGGTTTTGGGGCGAAAGAGGCCGGCGGCCGCTGGAACAGCGTTGGTACGGCAATGGTCTATTTGTCGGAAGCCGCCTCTCTGACCATGCTGGAAACGCTGGTGCATATCAATGCTCCGCAGCTGCTGGATGATTTCACGCTGCTGAGCATTGACGTACCGGACGACCAGGTGCTGACCATCGATCCGGCCTCACTCCCCGCGGACTGGGCCCGCGAGGATGCGCCTGCCCGGCTGGCACGCTACGGTGACGAGTGGGCCGCGAGCGCGGCATCAGCGGCATTACGCGTACCGAGCGCCCTGTCGCCGGTGGAGTATAACTATCTATTCAATCCTCAACACCCTGCCGTTTTCGATCTGCTGGCAAGCGTAAAAAGGATCCCCTTCCGCTTTGATACTCGTCTTAAGGCCTAATAAACCGCATCCCGCAGTCGCTCCCGCGCTCTATAGCACTGACATCACAGAGAGCGGCTACTCGTTGCCCCATTGATTGAGAAATTCCGCAATATCATCGATCCGCGACTCCGCTATCCCGGCCTCGGCGGCCAGCTCTTTCTGCGTGTTTTCGCTGATCTCTTCGTTAGCCATCAGGCGGGTGATCAGCGCCTGGAAATAGGCGGCCAGCGGATCGCGTTCGGACTCGCTGACCGGTTTAGCTGATTCAGTCGCATACTCATCCACGATGTCATAAAACTTCAGCGGTATTTCATTGGTCATTACGTCTTTCCTCATGGGTTGATATTGATTGACTGAACGCCCGACGCGTAAACCCGCCTCTTTTACCCGGCGCAGGCTTACGCCCCATCGGGCGATTCTACCCTATAATTCAACGGCGCACGCCCTTCTCTCTGCGTATCAGCCGCAATGTTAACCACCGGGGGGCAATGAAGATTAAAGCGTCAGCATCATTTCATGCCACGCCATGCCGCCATGATCGGAGGCCGACGGCTTGATGTACTGAAAACCGAAGTGGGCGTAGAGATCGACGTGACGGTCCTTGCACATCAGATGAACGGTCTTCTTATTCATCGACCGCATCTGCGACAGAAATTCGCGCATCAGCAGAGATGAATAGCCCTTACCCTGGAAATCGGGGTGCATTACCACCGACATAATCACCACGTTGGGCGCCGCGGCATCGTGCCCGACCAGCTCCTTAAACTCCTCATCGGACATCACCACCTCCCAGGCACAGCCTGCGTTGATGAAGCCGACGATTTCACCCGCGATCTCCATGCACAGGAAGCCCTGCGGATATTGCGCGATGCGGGTCGTGATTTTTTCTAACGTCGCGGCTTCATCGCCCTCATAAGAGGTGATTTCAATCGCGTAGCAGCGGCTGGCATCGGCGAGCGTCGCCTGGCGTAAAACGAGGGTAGTCATGACCTGAACCTCTTTATACTCATGTGGTTGCGAGCATAATACGCTGCAGGCGGCCGCTTTGCGCGGCATTCTCGATGCCACCGAGTTATTCGGGCCTACTGCTCGGCCAGATGGCGGTCAATCATTCGCTGCACCGAGCCGTCCTGCTGCCATTGCGTTAGCAGAGCAACCAGCCGTTGATAGGGCCCGTCATTGCGTCGAGGAACGCAAATCGCCTGGTTTATCTGAACGAAACTATCGGCCAGCACGCGAAAGCCGGGGTGCCCGGCGGCGGCACGTTCGAGCGGTTGGCGGATGCCCGCGGCCATATCGCCTTCGCCGCTGATAAACGCATCGATGGCCGCCTGCGATGAGGCCAGACGGTTAAGCGTGGCGAAGCGCAGCTGCCGCGTCAGGTGCAGATCGTAAGCCGCGCCCTTGCCGACGTTAATCACCACGCCCTCTTTGTCCATTTCGGCGACGCTCTGCCACGGGCTCTGCGCCTTGACCAGCACGGTCCCCTGAATAGTGATATAGGGCTGGGTGAAGCGCAGCGTCTCTTCGCGCGCAGGATCGATCGCCAGAAAGGCAATATCCCAACTATCATTTTGCGCATCGTCCACCACCTTGCCCGCAGCCGGATAGGTGACAAACTGCAGCGTCGCGCCCAGCTCTGCCGCAATACGCCCGGCAATCTCCGGCGTAATTCCACCCGGCTGCCCGTCCGTAAGGGTTTGTGCCAGAACGGCGTTACCGAGGTTAATCGCGAAACGTAGGGGTTTGGCGGCGCTCATGTCGTATCTCCCTGAAGCGATAATATTGAGGGGCTGAAGTTCACCGGCTGCCCGGCCTGAAGCGCGAAACCGGGCATCCCGCAGCGTCAGCCGGCGATGCTAAATACGCTTAGCGCCCCCAAAATATAGCGTCATTTATGCTCACCGTGCAGAGCCGCAGTCCGACTATTTCGCGTAAAAAGCGCGGATCGGCGCGCTGGATCGCTTCCGATTGATCATCGCCGGTGATTGATTTCTCTTTACGCCTCGGATAAGGTTTGCCGACAAGGTGATGGTGTTCCACCTTTCCCAACCGCCGGCGCTGTCGAACCGGATGATGACGCCTGATATACAATTATTTCTGTTCCCCCACGGAGACGTATGTCAGGAGCTGCTATGCACAATCAAACCTCTTTTTCCGTACTGCCTGGCGCCGCGCCGGCGTCGATTATTCACGTCTTTGGTCATCGCAATCCCGATAGCGACACGATCTGCAGCGCGCTGGTTGTCGCCGACTGGCTCAACTATACCGCCAGGCCGGCTCGCCCTTTCCGCCTGGGGGAATTAACCCCGGAAACGCGCTATATCCTACAGGCTGCGGGAGTCGCGCCGCCGGATTTACTCCACGACGATCTGACCGATAAAAAGGTGTGGCTGGTTGATTTCACCGACGTTGAACAAGGTCCGCTAACGCTCCCCGACAGCGATGTGATCGGTATTATTGACCACCATCGCGTGGGAACCCTGGTGACCAAAAATCCGCCGGACGTTTGGATCCGCGCGGTAGGTTGCTGCGCGACGGTTATTCTCACCATCCTGACCACGGAGAGCCCGATGCCGCTTAGCGCGGCCCAGGCGACCCTGCTGCTGGGAGCCATACTCAGCGATACGGTTGCCCTCAGCGGCCCCACCACCACGGCGCGGGACCGCGAAGCGGTGGCGGTTTTGCGCGACATTGCCGGCGTTGATTACGACGCCTTCGTCTCCGGGCAGCTGGCAGCGAAAACCTCTCTGGCGGGTCAGTCCGCCGCGCAGCTGCTGCATCGCGATGCAAAAAATTACCGGATCCACGGCGTCTCTCTTCTGCTCGCGCAGATTGAGGTTCGCGACATGGCGGATATTAACCCGCATTTACCCGGGCTGAAGCAGGAGATGGAGCGCGCCAGGTTCGATATGGGGCTGGAGATGGTTGTGCTGATGCTAACCGACATTACCCATCACCATTCCGTACTCTACTTCACGCCCAACAGCCTTATCCCCAGCCAGCAGGTTTCCCTCCCGGGCATGACCAGCAGAAAAAAGGAAATTCTGCCCTGGCTGACCGAGCGCCTGGCCGCAGCGGATGAGCGATCGTGATATTTAACGGACGCCGCCCCGCTCAGGAGGCGGCCTGGGATTATGCCTCGCGGCGGGATACGTAATCTCGCGGGGCTTCGCCGGTGTAGATCTGCCGCGGGCGATAGATATTCAGCGGCGCTTCGTGCATCTCATTCCAGTGGGCCACCCAGCCCAACGTGCGGCCAACGGCGGTCACCACCACAAACATTGATGAAGGTAGCTTCATCGCCTTCAGGATCACCGCCGTATAGAAATCAACGCTGGGCGACAGGCCGTTTTCAACAAAATAAGGGTCGGTCAGCGCCACCTCTTCAAGGGCCATCGCCACCTGCAGCAGCCGATCCGACATTCCCAGCTCGGCAAGCACCCGGTGACAGGTATCGCGCAGGATCGCGGCGCGCGGGTCCAGGTGACGGTAGCGCGAGTTACCGAAGCCGAGGCGACGGAAGGCCTGCGGGTCGCGCTTCGCCTTACTCAGAAACACGGGCACCTGATCCACGGTTTCAATCTCTTCCAGCATCCGCATGCTGGCTTCGTTAGCCCCGCCGTGCATCGGCCCCCAGAGGGAGGCCAGTCCCGCCGCCACGCAGGCAAACAGGTTCGCCCCCGAGGAGCCGGCGGCCCGCACCGTAGTGGTGGAGGCGCACTGGCCGTGATCGGCATGCAGCACCAGAATCTGGTTCATCGCCTCCTCAATGACCGGATTCACCACGTATTTCTCCGCCGGAACCGCAAACAGCATATGCAGGAAATTCCCCGCATAGGAGAGATCGTTGCGCGGATAGGGCGCGGGCTGTTCGATGGCGTATTTATAGCTCATAGCGGCCAACGTCGGCATTTTTGACAGCAGACGCGTGGCCGCCAGGGCGCGGTGTTCAGGGTTTTCTACGTCCAGCACGTCATGGTAAAACGCCGCCAGTGCCCCGACCATCGCGCACATCAGGGCCATCGGATGGGAGTCGCGACGAAAGCCGCTGCACATCCGCGACATCTGTTCATGCACCAGCGTGTGGCGGGTGATCGTATTGCGGAAAGCCTGATAGCTGGCTTCATCCGGCGCCTCGCCCCGCAGCATGATATACGCCACCTCGAGGAACTCGCACTCCCGCGCCAGCTGATCTACCGGATAGCCGCGGTGCAGCAGCGTGCTGTTATCAGTATCAATATAGGAGATAGCCGACCGGCAGCCGGCGGTATTGGTAAAACCTGGGTCGAAGCTGCAGAGCTCCGACTGATTGAGCGCGCGGATATCAATCCCCACGCGGCCCAGCGTCCCGGAAACCGTCTCCAGGGGAATAGGCTGTTGCCCAGCGAAAGAAAGCGTTAGCGGTTGAGTTGCCATCCTGTAAAGTTCCCCCTGTACAAAAACGAGTCATAAACCTGAATCGATTCTTCAGGCGCAGCTCTCAACATAGCCGCAGCGGGGCCGCTATTCTTTGATTTGAATAGCTAAAAGGGACAATTATTGCCGCCATCAATTCATCACCGTTGCGGATCCATGACAGCGTCACCGGTCAAACCATCCCCAGATAGGCGTTCCTGACCTCCGGATTGTCGAGCAGCTCCCTCCCCGTGCCGCTGAGTCGGATCTGGCCGTTGACCATCACGTACGCCCGGTCAGAAAGCTTCAGCGCGTGGTGGGCGTTTTGCTCCACCAGAAAGATCGTCATGCCCTGTGCCGTCAGCTCGCGCAGGATCTGAAAGATTTGCTTCACCACCAGCGGCGCCAGGCCGAGGCTCGGCTCGTCGAGCAGCAGCAGCTTCGGCCGGCTCATCAGCGCCCGGGCAATCGCCAGCATCTGCTGCTCGCCGCCGGAAAGCGTCATCGCCCGCTGCGTCCGCCTTTCTTCAAGCCGGGGAAACAGCTGATACATGCGGCGCTTATCCTCTTCCTGATAGCGGCTGCCAATCGGGATGGTCCCCATCAGCAGGTTCTCTTCGACCGTCATATCCGCAAAAATCCGCCGCCCCTCCGGCGCCTGCGCGATGCCGTTGCCGGCGATAAAATGGGTGGATTTGCGGCTGATATCCTCCCCGCGATAGAGGATCTGCCCCTCGGCAATGCGCGGCTGACCAAAAATGGACATCAGCAGCGTGGATTTACCGGCGCCGTTGGCGCCGATCAGCGCTACCGTCTCTCCCTCATTGACCGCCAGCGAGACCTGGTTCAGCGCCTGAATCTGACCGTAAAAGACGTCCACCTGGCGAAACTCAAGCATCGGCTGACTCATACCGCAATCTCCTCTTCATCCGCGCCAAGATAAGCGGCGATAACGCTGATATTCGACTGGATCTCCTGCGGGGCGCCGCGGGCAATTACGTCCCCGCGGTCGAGGACGATAATATGATCGGAGATCTCCATCACCATCCCCATATCATGCTCGATCAGCAACACGGTGATGCCGTGATGCTGGCGCAGGAAGCGGATAATTCGGCTCAGGGCGTGCGTCTCCGCGGGGTTCAGCCCCGCAGCGGGCTCATCCAGGCAGATCATCTCCGGGCCGGTGCACATGGCCCGGGCAATCTCCAGCCGCCGCTGCTGGCCGTAGGAGAGTGTGCCGGCCAGCCGGTTGGCGCAGTCCACCAGATCCACCACCTCCAGCCAGTAGAAGGCGCGGTCGAGGGCCTGATTTTCGGCCCGACGATAGCCGCGGGTGTTGAGGATGCCGGCCACCAGGTTGCGGTTTACCTGCATATGCTGGGCCACCAGCAGATTTTCGATAACCGACATCTCGCGAAACAGGCGGATATTCTGGAAGGTCCGCGCCAGTCCGGCCCGGTTCACCAGATGCGTGCCGCCGAACATCTTGTAGTAGATCCTGGACCCCAAACGCGCCGGGTGCAGAAAATCATCGGGACGTATTTTTTGCCCGAGGACCTGAATCACGTCGGTCATCGCGGCGTGGGCGTTGAGCACAATCGCCCCGCCCGTGGCGCGATAAAACCCGGTCAGGCAGTTGAATACCGTGGTTTTCCCCGCGCCGTTCGGGCCGATCAGCGCGGTTATCGACCCCCTTTCCACGTCGAGGTTGACGTCGTTAAGCGCCTTGATGCCGCCAAAATGCATCATCAGATGCTCTACCCGCAGAATGCTGTCGCTCATGGTGCCACTCCCTTGCGCACGGAAACCCCCGTGCGGCTGGTGCGCAC
Organism: Klebsiella sp. 18074; assembly: GCF_902705905.1. Taxonomy (NCBI): domain Bacteria; kingdom Pseudomonadati; phylum Pseudomonadota; class Gammaproteobacteria; order Enterobacterales; family Enterobacteriaceae; genus Klebsiella; species Klebsiella sp. 18074. The sequence continues at coordinate 24,632 of NZ_CACSIS010000038.1, forward strand.
CAGCCCGCGCGGCCGCCAGATCATCATCAGTACCATCAGCACGCCAAACAGCAGGACGCGATACTCATCGAAGCCGCGCAGCAGCTCGGGGGCGACGGTCAGCACAAAGGCCGCCAGTACCACGCCCAGCGTCGATCCCATACCGCCCAGAACCACAATGGCCAGAATCAGCGCGGATTCAAAAAAGGTGAACGACGTCGGGTTAACAAACCCCTGGTAGGTGGCAAAAAAGACCCCGGCGATACCGGCGGTAGACGCGCCGAGCATAAAGGCCGAGAGCTTCACCAGCACGTGGTTGAGTCCCATCGCGCGGCAGGCAATTTCGTCCTCACGCAACGCTTCCCACGCGCGGCCGATAGGCATCCGCGTTAGGCGATGTTTGATAAGCAGCACCACCACCACCACCAGGCACAGCACGCCATAGATAAAGATAAACTTGAGGTTGGGGTTGTAGCTAACGTGGAGAAACTCATGGATTGGCACCCCGCCGTCCTTCGCACGGCGCCCGAACTCCAGACCGAACAGCGTCGGTGCCGGCACGGAAATGCCGTTCGGCCCGCCGGTAAAGCTGACCCAGTTGTTCAGCACCAGGCGAATAATTTCGCCGAATCCGAGGGTGACGATCGCCAGATAGTCCCCGTGCATGCGCAGTACCGGAAAGCCGAGCAGCGCCCCCGCCAGCGCCGCCATGATCGCCCCCAGCGGCAGCATCGCCCAGAATCCGAGCCCCAGATACTGGTAGCCCAGCGCCAGGCCATAGGCGCCAATCGCATAGAACGCCACGTAGCCCAAATCAAGCAGCCCGGCGAGGCCCACCACGATATTCAGCCCGAGCCCGAGCAGCACGTAAATCAGCCCGAGAATGGCCACCGTCAGCAGATACTTGGTGGCGATAGCCGGAAAGATGAGCGCCGCCAGCAGCAGTAGCGGCACAATCCAGCGCAGCCGCGAGCGATAGCCGACCGGACGAACGTACACGCCGTCATCGGCCCCTTCAAAACGGGCGATAAATTTGCGTCCGCCGCGGCTTTGCAGCAGCAGGCTCAGCAGCAGCCTCCCCACCATCACCACCGCGACGATGACCGCCACCCGCTGGGTGGAGAGTTCAAAACTGTAGCCTTTCAGCACAATGCCGACGATCGGTCCAAACACTATCAGCGCACACAACCCCGCCAGCACGCTATCAATCAGGCTTTTTTTAATATCAAGCCCTTGCCTGCGCGATACCTCACCCATGTTTTACCCCTTAAACCTTTGCGACCATCGGACGACCCAGCAGCCCCTGAGGGCGAAAAATCAAAATTGCCACCAGCAGAGCGAAGGAAAACACGTCTTTGTAATCAGAGTTCACCATCCCGGCAAACTGGGCCTCAGCCACCCCCAGCAGCAGGCCGCCGAGCATCGCGCCCGGTAGGGAGCCAATCCCGCCCAGCACCGCGGCGGTAAAGGCCTTAATACCAATAATGAAGCCGATATAAAAATCGAAGGTGCCGTAATTCATCGTCACCAGCACCCCGGCCAGCCCGGCCATCGCGGCGCCGATCATAAAGACCAGCGAGATAACCCGGTCGGTATTAATGCCGAGGATCGCGGCCATGCGCCGATCCTGCTGCGTAGCGCGGCAGACGCGCCCCAGCCGGGTATGGTTAATGACCCACGAGAGGATCAGCATCCCCGCCAGCGCGGCAACGAGAATAAATATTTTGGTCCACGTAATTTGCACCACGCCGTCGCCAACCTCGAAGCGCAGCACCCCCGTCAGCAGGGTCGGGATCCCCTGCTGGTTCGGCCCCTGGCTGATTTGCACATAGTTCTGCAGGATAAGCGACATGCCGATTGCCGAGATGAGCGGCGCCAGGCGGGTGGAGTTGCGTAGCGGGCGATAGGCGATACGCTCGATCGTCCAGCCGTAGACGCCGGTCACCACGATGGTGAACACCAGGGTGCCGAAGATCAGCAGCGGAAAGGAGTGAATGCCGAACCACGAGAGCAGCGCCAGGCCGATGGCGCAAAGGTAGGCGGAAACCATATAGACTTCGCCGTGCGCGAAGTTAATCATCCCGATAATGCCGTAAACCATGGTGTAGCCGATGGCAATTAATCCGTAAACGGCTCCCAGCGTCAGCCCATTAATCAGTTGTTGCAGAAAAAACGCTTCCATAGAAACCATCCTGCCAGTAAGCAGGCAGCGACCGGCAGGCTCCCGCCGTGCGCTGCCTTCAGTAGTACGACGCCCTTTTTACAGGGACAAAGAGTTCAGCAAACGGCTAAAGCTGGTGATACTTGCCCTTGTCATCCCACGCGTAGACCACATAATCCGACACCTTCAGATCGCCTTTACCGTCCCAGGCCTTTTTGCCCATCACCGTGTCAACGCTATGGCTTTTCAGCCACTCGCTGGCCTTGGTGTTGTCGGCACCCACCGCGTTATAGGCCGCAGCGATAGCCTGGATCGAGGCGTAGGCGTAAAGGGTATAGCCTTCCGGTTCGAAACCGCTGGCGCGGAACTTCTCAATCACCGTTTTGCCCTCAGGAATGGTGCGCGGATCTTTACCAAACGTCATCAGCACGCCGTTGGTAAACTGCGGGCCGCCGGCGGTGGTCACCAGCTCCTCGGTGACGACACAGTCGCCGGAGAAGAACTTAGCCTGCAGCCCCTGCTCCCGCATCTGCCGCACCAGCGGACCGGCTTCTGGATGACAGCCGCCGAAATAGACCACGTCAGGCTTCAGTGCGCCAATTTTGGTCACCAGGGCGTTGAAGTCCTTCTCACCCCGCGACAGCCCTTCGTACAGCACCTCCTTGGTGCCGCGTTTTGCCAGCGACGCGCGGGTGGCGTCGGCGAGCCCCTGACCGTAGGTATCCTTGTCGTGAATGACGGCAATTTTCTTCGCCTTCAGCACGTCAAGCATATAGTCCGCGGCAATCGCTCCCTGCTGGTCGTCACGCCCGCACATGCGGAACATATCCTTCATCCCGCGCTCGGTGATCAGCGGATTAGTCGACCCCGGCGTAATCGTCAGGATCCCCGCCTCGTCGTACACTTCGGATGCCGGCATCGTCGATGATGAGCAGAAGTGTCCGACAACCGCGGAAACCCCCGACTCATCAACCAGGCGGTTGGCTACCGCGACGGCCTGCTTCGGTTCACAGGCATCATCCCCCTGCACCAGCACAATTTTTTCGCCCTTGATTCCTCCCGCCGCGTTAATGTCTGCTACCGCCTGCGACGCCCCTTTCCAGTACTGGGCGCCATAGGAGGCATTGGGTCCGGTGAACGGCCCGGCAACGCCAATCTTCACATCCGCCTGTGCGTAAAATGCCACGCTCATACAACCTGCAATCGCAAAATGAAGAGTCAACTTTTTAAGTTTCAGAGACATTCAGATATTCCTCAGCGATTTATAACCTGGCGCCATTAAATGACGCGGAAAATATCACTTACCGTTTTGTTTGCCGAAGGCCGTTATCCAGCTGCAGCGGCTAAAGGTGGAAGAAGCAAAAACCCCGCCAGGAAGAAATGACATGACAGATCGCTTACTAATAGATGAGAGCAACGCGTAACAGCCGCGGTCACCGCCACCGACCAACGTGCATTTCAGGACAAGTCAGGAGATAGGTTGCCATCACGTGGCGAATTGAGGACTGCGGCATCCGTTCCGACCCGCGAGCTAAACATAGTTGTTCCTGGCAAGCGTTGCGCACCGGGCTGGTGCAAAAGTGCGAAAACGATCATGGGCGTGAAAAATTTTGTTGCAATATTGTGAACAAGATAGCAAGAGCGATCGTTTCGCCCCGCGGTTTCACTACGTAATGCAAAAAATAGATTATGCGTGCCAAAACCGCAGCCGATTTAGCGCATACCTAAAAAGCGAAAGCCGACGCCGGGCCCGGTTAATTCCCCATATAAAGGATTGACTTAACAACGCATAATACGAAAATGCTTCTTTTACGCGACTCACAGAATAAGCCCACGTCTATGATTATCCGCTCTCGTCGCTTTTTTATCGCTACCCTGGCCGCATCCGCCGCGGTGGTGGCGACCGCCTTTATCCTCGCCAGCTGCAGCCGCCAGCCGCCCCGTTCGCTGGTCACACCGCTGCCGCCGGCGGTTAAACAGGCGGCGCTGCCAAAAACGCACGAGCCGGTACGCGGCGTCTGGCTGACGACGGTCTCGCGCCTCGACTGGCCACCGGTGGGCTCGATCATTGCCAGCAGCCCGGAGAGCCGGATTAGCCAGCAGAAGGTGGCGCTGATTGCCAAGCTCGATAATCTGCAGCGCCTCGGGATTAACACCGTGTTCTTCCAGGTCAAACCCGACGGCACCGCGCTGTGGTCATCAAAGATTTTACCCTGGTCAGATATGCTGACCGGCGCCATTGGCGAAGACCCGGGCTACGATCCGCTGCAGTTTATGCTCGATGAGGCGCATAAGCGCGGGATGCGGGTTCACGCCTGGTTTAACCCCTACCGCGTGTCGGTGAACACCCGCCCGAAAACCGTCGCTGAGCTAAACCGTACACAGTCGCAAAGCCCGGCCAGCGTCTTTGTGCTGCACCGCGACTGGATCCGTACCGCCAGCGACCGCTTTGTTCTCGACCCGGGCATTCCGCAGGCTCGCGACTGGATAACCCGTATCGTCGCCGAAGTCGTCAAGCACTACCCGGTCGACGGGGTACAGTTTGACGACTATTTCTATACCGAAACGGCGGGCTCGGCCCTTAACGATAATCAAACCTTCCGGCAGTATGGTCAGGGATTTACCAGCAAGGCGGACTGGCGCCGGCACAATACCCAGCAGCTGATTGAGCAGGTGTCGCGCACCATCAAGCAGATTAACCCCAACGTGGAGTTTGGCGTCAGCCCGGCCGGCGTGTGGCGCAATCTTTCCCACGATCCCGCCGGCTCAGACACCCGCGGCGCGGCGGCTTACGATGAGTCCTACGCCGATACCCGTCGCTGGGTACAGCAGGGGCTGCTCGACTACATCGCGCCTCAGCTCTACTGGCCGTTTGCGCGCGACGCCGCCCGCTACGACGTACTCGCGAAATGGTGGGCGGAGGTCGTCAAGCCAACCCATACCCGGCTCTATATTGGCGTGGCGCTCTACAAAGTCGGTGAGCCGTCAAAAAATGAACCCGACTGGATGGTTAACGGCGGCGTACCGGAGCTGAAAAAGCAGCTCGACCTCAACGATGCGATCCCCGAAATCCAGGGCACCATTCTGTTCCGCGAGAACAATCTCAACCAGCCCCAGACCCGCCAGGCCGTCAACTATCTGCAGAGCCGCTGGGGAAATTAACCTCTGCCGCCTGCGGAACCCGTTCGCAGGCGCTTCCTCTCTACTTCCTCGGCCCCGGGCGTCGCGCGATGAGCCGGGTGCACTTTTTTTTCACCTGCGCGCAACTTTTCCCCTCGCTGCGGCGAACTGAATAGCTGAGATGAATGAGTTTGCCAAACCGGCACTCCCCAAAATCGCAGGAGCAGATAATGACACGCATCAAAACCCTCATCCGTACCCTGACCGTGACCGCCGTCCTGGGTCTCTCCGCCACCGCGTTCAGCGCCAGCGCGGCGCTGCCCGTCGGCGCGAAAGCCCCGGATTTTAAGCTGCAGGGCGCGCTCGCCGGTAAGCCGATGACCTTCTCCCTGCAGCAGGCGCTGCAAAAAGGGCCGGTGGTGCTCTATTTCTTCCCGGCGGCCTTTAGCGCCGGCTGCACCATTGAAGCCCATGACTTTGCTGAAGCCACCGACAGCTTCACTAAAATGGGGGCCACCGTGGTTGGCGTGACCGCGGGCAATACCGACCAGGTCAGCGACTTCTCCAAACTGGAGTGCCGGGATAAGTTCGCCGTCGCGGCGGACCCGGGTGCTAAGGTCGCCGCGCAGTACCAGACGCTGATGGAGATGAAAGGTAAAACGCTCTCCGATCGCACCTCGTACGTGATTGCGCCGGATGGCAACATCCTGCTGAGTTACACTGATAGAAACCCGGATGCACATATCGAGAAGACGCTCGCTGCCGTGAAGCAGTACGACGCCTCTCATCCGCAAACCCATTAAGTAAAGAGGCCAGCGATGTTAACCGCGATGCTGGCCGCCTTTATTGGCGGCATCATTCTCAACTTTATGCCCTGCGTTTTTCCGGTGATCTCCCTGAAGGCGCTGGGGCTGCTACGTCACGCCGATAACGCCGCCAGCGCCCGCCGCGAAGGTCTGGCGTTTTTGCTCGGCGTCGTTATTACCATGATGGCGCTGGCGGGCATTCTGCTGGCGGTGCGCGCCGGCGGCACCGCGGTCGGCTGGGGCTTCCAGCTGCAGTCGCCGCTGGTGATCGCGCTGCTCTCCCTGACGATCCTCGGCGCGGCCCTTAACCTGCTTGGCGTCTTTGAGGTCGGGCTGATGGCGCAGCGCGTCGGCGGGCTGGATATCGGCCGCGGCGCGTTTATCCGCTCGGCGCTCACCGGCGCGCTGGCGATCGTCGTCGCCACCCCCTGCGCCGCGCCCTTTATGGCCAGCGCGATTGGCTACGCCCTGGTCCAGCCGCCGGCGGTGTCGTTAACCATCTTCCTCGCGCTGGCGTTCGGCTTCGCCGCGCCCTTTACCCTGGTATCGCTCTTTCCGGCGCTGGCCAGAATATTGCCACGCCCCGGCCCGTGGATGGATATCCTGAAACGCGCGCTCGCCTTTCCGATGTTTGGCGCCTGGGCCTGGCTGGTGTGGGTTCTGGCGCAGCAGGCCGGAAGCGCGGCGCTGGCCGCCCTACTTGCCGCCTCGGTGGTGCTCAGCTTCGCCGCCTGGCTGTACGGTATTGCGCAGCGTCGCGCATTCCAGGGCAAGGGGCACCGGGTCCTGTTTGCGCTAACCGCCGCGCTGGTTGTGGCGGTTCTTGCGCCGCTGCCGGGGCTGGTTAAACCCGCCGCCTCCTCGTCGGAGCTCGGGCAGACGGCGGAGGTGTCGTCCCAGCGCTGGACGCCGCAAACCGTCGCCGCCCAGCGCGGTCACGGCAAGGCTATCTTTGTCAACTTTACCGCCTCCTGGTGTATTACCTGCCAGGTGAATGAAAAAACGTCGCTCTCCACCCAGGCGGTGAAAGAGGCGCTGGTAAAAACCGATACCCTCTATATGGTGGCGGACTCGACGAAATTTAATCCGGACGTCGACGATGCGCTCAACCAGTTCGGCCAGGGCGGACTGCCGCTGTACGTGGTTTATCCGGCCGACGGCGGGCCACCGAAGGTCCTGCCGCAGGTGCTGACGCCGGGGATTGTGGTCAATGCCCTGACCCAGGCCGCCGGCAAAAAAACGTAATAACAAGGCGGACTATGCAAACAAACGATAGCGCGCGCGAAAGCTGGCCCGCGCTAATGGAGCAGGCGCAGGCGGGCGACAGGCTCGCCTACACCCGGCTGCTCAAGGCGCTGGTACCGACGATCCGCTCACAGGTGCGCAAACGGATCGCCGACGAGGCGCTGATGGAAGACGTTATCCAGGATGTGCTGCTCAGCGTGCATCGGGTGCGTCACACCTACGATCCGGCCTTTCCCTTTCTGCCCTGGCTGCTGGCGATTATCTCGGCCCGCACCGTGGACGCGCTGCGGCGGCGCGGGCGCTATCAGCACTGGGAAATTTCTGACGAGGCGCTGCCCGAGGCGGCGGCAGCCGACCCGCCGCGCCAGGACAGCCGGGAGGAGCTGGCAGGCTACCTGCGTCAGCTTCCCCTGCGCCAGCGTGAAATTGTCGAGCACGTTCATCTGCGCGAAATGAGCCTGGCGGAAGCGGCCACCCATAACAATCTCAGCGTGGCGGCGGTGAAATCGCTGCTGCATCGGGCGTTGAAAAACCTGCGCCGATTTGGAGCCCACCATGACCGAACATAATCTGCTTATTGAAAAACTCGGCCGCGAAATGCGCCCGGTAAAACGTCCGTGGCCGACCGGCTGGCGCGTCGCCGGCTGGCTGGCGGTGGCCCTGCCGTGCGCCTGTGCCGCCAGTTTACTGGTACCGCGCGGCCTCACCGACTGGTCGCAGCCCGGCGCGCGGCTGGCGGTGGTGCAGCTGGTGCTGGCATTTCTGCTCGGAACGTTAACCATTCGCCGCGCCTTTACCATGAGCATTGCCGGGCGCCGGAGCATCAGCTGGAAGGCGCTGTTGCCCATCGGCCTGATGTGGCTCGGCCTGAGCATCAGCAGTATTCCCGGCGACGCGCCGCCGCTTCACGATGACGATAGCGTCAGCTGCTTTACCTTTCTGCTGGTCGTCAGTACGCCGATGATGGTGCTGACGATCGCCAGCCTGCGGCGCACCCGGGCGCTCTATCCGGCGCGCAGCCTGGCGATGGCCGGGCTCGGCGTTGCCAGCCTGGCGGTGAGCCTGCTGGCGTTTTGCCATCCGGTGCATCTGCACCTGCTCGATTTTGCGCTGCACCTGGCGGCGATCGTCACCATCGTCGCGCTGACGGTGGTTGTCGGCAGGCGTTGGGTTAGCGTACGCTAACCCGATAACCCGCTCTGCAGGCGGGCATGGTTTCTGAGTGTGTGGGTGGTAATGGCCTGGTAAACCGTCGGGGAAAAATCTTCCGGCAGCGACGCGCTGACCGCATCGACCACCCGCGGCAGGTTATCGGCAAAATAGCGCAGGATCTCCAGCATCTGCTGCTGCGCAAATCCCACCTCTTTTGCCGTGGCGAGGAAATGACGCGGATAGATAGTCTGAATCTCCGTTTTCCGCCCTTTCGACGCTTTCAGGCTCATCGACAGCTTAAGGTCACTGATATGCAAACCCGCGCCGCCGAGAAGCGGAAACGCCGAGATAATGTCGTAGAACGGCGTCAGGCGGTAGCTGCCGCCGGGCTGCAGGAAAATGGAAAAATTCTTCGCATGACCGTCGGTGGCGCCGATCAGCCATTGAAAAACGATGAACTTCATAAAATCGTCGCGATCCTTCAGCGCCTCGCTGGAGCCGAGCAGAAATGCCATGATGCTGGCGATCCCCGGCCCGCCGTCCGACTCGTATTTCATCGAGGAAGGAATGCCGAACGCCTGGCACAGATCCTCCTGCGGCAAGCGCAGCAGCCGCGTGTTTTCCTGCGCCCAGCGGCGGTCAAAGCGCTCAACGGCCAGCGCCCGGATGCTGCGGGTGGTCATAATTTCCGCATCCGGCACGGCAAAACCCAGCGCCCGCGCCAGGGCCAGACAGAGATATTCGTTATCGACGCTTTCGCTGAGATCCAGCACCGCGTCCGGCTGCCTTATCTCGCCGATCGGCAGTTTAATAATATGCGTCGTCGGCGTTGTCGCCGTCGGTATGCACCAGCGGCCGTCCATCTTCAGCAGCGCCGTTTTCTCCTGGGCGCCGGCGACCGATATTCTGAACTCCTCCTGGCCGTTAATCATGCCCAGCGGAATATCCGCGCGGTAGGCCGTCAGCAGCGCGTCCAGCCTGGCGTCGTCGAGCGCTTCCCAGGTCAGGGCGCCGGTCGCCGGAGCGGCGCCCTCGGGCAGAAGAGTGACCGCCCCGACGCTGTCGCGTCCCACCTCGGCCAGCAGGTCGAAGGGCTGCTTCGAGCGGGCCTGATAGCGCTTAACAATGCGGTCACGCACCAGCGGACTGTCGGGCAGCAGGTTGTCGAAGTAGTTAAACACCGCATCCGAGGTGATGTTGCCGAACTGCAGCGGCAGCGACAGGGAGAGCGGGCGGGCGCGCGGGTTTTGCAGCCAGCGTGGTTCATAACGGAACTGATGCGCGCCGTTGGCCAGCTTGACCAGCTCCCCGACGCGTTCATTGTTCATCCACGTAACGAGCGTCGCCATTACCACTCCAGATCCCGTTGGCTATCCTGTTGCTCAGGACCCGACGTCGCGCCCTTTTCGCACACCACCATGGTCATTTCAAGAGATTGTAAAATCTTAAACAGCGTGGTGAGAGTGGTTTTGTCCGGATGGTTTTCGAAGTTCGAGATCGTCGCCTGCTTAATGCCTATCCGGCGAGCCAGATCGCTTTGCGTCCATTGGTTTTTTTGCCGCACCAGCTTGATATGGTTTGCCAGCTGGGCCGGGCTGTAGATCGTCGGAGGCGTTATCATGGTCTTATCTATCCTCTTGTGGGGATAAGACTCTATTTATACCCTTGTGAGGATAATGTCAACTTTTAGCTGAGATATCCCCGTGAGGGGATAAATGCGTTGATATCCTTTGGTGGGGATAAGACGTCAAATATCCCCTGTTAAGGATAATGAGTGCGGCCCGATCGCCGCGATCGGGCCAGGATCTACCCGCTCATCAGCTCATCATAGAGGAGGCGCAGGCGCGTACGCAGGTAGAGTACGGCTTTATGCTTGCGCGATAGCAGGGCCTGCTCGCTGGCCCCGCACTCTGCGGCCAGCTCTTTGTAGCTGTAGCCCAGCAGCTCGGTCTTTTCAAAGACCTCCCGCTGGGCGGCGGGCAGTTCGGCTAGCGCCTGGTTCAGCTCCTCCCACAGCAGCTCCTTCAGGTACTCGTCCTCCGGCGTTTGCGGCACCCCGAACAGGGTCTCCGCCAGCTCATCTTCCGGGAACTCGTCCTCCTCATCCCCGGTGAAGTAGTCCGCCAGCGGCAGCTCGCGCTTTTTGCGCGCCCGGTCGGTCATTTCGTTGCGCGCGGCGCGGAACAGCCAGGCGGCAACGTTCTCCACCGGCTGCTCGACCTTCATCAACTGCCAGGTCACTTCCTGCAGAATATCGTCAGCCTCGTCGCGTACCGACGTGCGGCCGCGAATAAAGGCCTTCAGCCGGGATCGGCAGGCGTTGAGCGCCGAAACAAGCAGTGACTCCCCCGCCGCTGCGCCTTTCATTTCGCTCACTCGGTCGGCGTCGTTTTAGACGCATCGTCTGCCGGCTGCGCGGGCTCATTGCGGCGATCGCGCCAGCTGCAGTGCCCGCGATGGTCGCGGCGGTCGCGGTGACCAAAGCGCTGCATAAACTCTTCGCGCTGCTCGGGATTCATCCGCATCCAGCGTTCATGCATGCGCCGACGCTCGCGTCCCATGCCGAACATTCCCGGGCGGAAGCCAAGGCCGCCGAAGAGGATCCTCGACAGCGCCAGCAGACCTAAGGCCTGCCAGAAGCCGATGCTTTTAACGCCAATAATCGCCGGCAGCAGCGCGTTCCACAGCGACATCACCACCAGCCCAAGTAGCGCGACGATCGCCACGCCAACGATCAGCGCTTTGCCCATCCGAGGGTGGCCAAAGCCGTAGTGACGGCGGTTGTCATGCATATCAAAATTTCTCATCCTGTTGCTACCTCATGATTGTCGTGAATAAAGACTGCTGATGAGGTAGACGAATGAGCCGGAGAAATATTGCTAACAATTTTAAAAAAGCGGCTAAATATATTCATGCGCTGAATTTTGGGCAGCGAAGTTGCGCGCGCTAAAAGCTCATCGCCAGGCCAACGCCGTAGCCCTGGGTATTCTCACCAAACATATAGCGCGCCACGAGGCGGGTGCGGCTGATAAAAAAGTCATACTTACTGCTATCCAGCTCCAGGCCGATCCCCAGCGAGCTGAGGCCGTTGAAGCCCAGCTGCCCGCGCTGATCGCCCAGATACTCCGTATGGGCTCCTTCGAGAACGTAGCGCACCGGGCTTTTCAGCAGCGTCCAGTCGGCGATGGGTGCCCGGCGGCGAACGTAGAGTCCGAGGTTTTCGGCGCTGGCCTGACCGCTGACCGCCTCGGACGTATTGCCGAAAGTCTGCAGGCTCATGGCCGAGTAGCGAAGTTCGATATCAATATCCTGGGCGGGAGAAAACAGCTCGTAGTCCAGCATCAGCGACCCGCCCAGGCCGTAGGCGTTGAGCCTGCCGCCGTCGAGGAATTGAAAATCGGCGTCCCTGCGCCGCTCAATCGCCCAGCTGCCGATACGCACGTCGCTGGCCATCGTGCCCAGCATCACGTTAACGATGGGCCGCAGCACCAGGCTGCCGCCCCACCGGTCTTTATAGAGCCGGAAATCCCAGCCGACGCCGCCGGTGGCGGTGAGGCTGTTCCAGCGGGTCGGTATTTTTCGACTGTCGCTGCCGTCGCTGAGCACAAACTGCGGATCGTAGCGGCTGTAGCCCATCGTGCCCTCAAGGTAAATCGGGACGCTTTCACTCATCGTCGCGCCGCCGCCGAACTGGGTAATCGACAGCTTGTTCTTCTCGTTGGTGCCGGAGCCGATATTAAGATCGCTGGCGGTAACGTCGGGGACGACGGTATAGCTCATCAGCATCAATACCGCGTTCGCCCGCTGCTTTAAATGGCCGCCGTCGACGGCGAAGGCAGAGAATGAGGCCAGCGCCAGAGCGGCAGTCAGCGTGGAGAAGGTGCGGAGTAAGGAAACGCTCATAGCTTAGTGGTCACCTCGTCCGCCGATTAGCGATTAGCCTGACCCAACGGGCCCGTTTGCTATCCAGTATAGCGGCACTCCGGCGCCACCGGGCGGCATTGCGCCACGCCTCAATATTTTTCAACCAGATACAGCCGCACCTGGTTTCGTCCCTCTTTCTTCGCCGCATACAGCGCCTTATCGACGCGATTGAACAGCTGGTCGATCTCTTCGTCATCCTGACGGTCGGCGACGCCAATGCTGACGGTCACCGGGCCGGGTTGATCCGCCAACTGATAGCCGCTGACCGCGAGGCGGATGCTCTCCGCCATCTGCAGCGCCATCTCAATGGACCGCTCCGGCAGAAATAGCAGAAACTCCTCGCCGCCCCAGCGATATATTTTGTCCTGATGCGTCGCCGTCGATTCAAGGATCCGCGAAATAGTCAGTAAAACCTCATCGCCTTTCTGATGACCGTAGCTATCGTTAATGGCCTTAAAGTTATCGACATCAACCAGCAGCAAGCAAAAGCCGGCGGGTTTCAACGAGGCGGAATCGACGATGCGATAAAATTCGCGCCGGTTAAGCAGACCGGTGAGCGGATCGTGCGAGGCGGAAAACTCGAGCTCTCTTCTTAAATGCACCTCTTCGGTCACGTCGTGCACGATGCAGAGCATCAGGCGAATATTGTAGAGCACCACCGGACCGGCGTAGGTTTGAACGTGGCGAATGGAGCCATCGGCGAGAATATGGGTGAAATTGAGTGGCTTATGGCCGCCGGGCAGGCTTGCGACGTTGCGCATGATCGGCAGAACGTCCCGGCCAAGGGTATTAATCTGCCAGGTATGCTTCGCCCGCATCTCATCCGCGGTGTAATTATAAAAGCGCAGCGCGGCAATATTCGCGTCAATAATTCTGCCATCGCGGTGAGGATCGATTAATAGCATGGGCGCAGAGTTGGTCATAAAAAAGCGCGAGAAAAAACCGTTTCTGCGCCGCTGATAATGCCCGGAGGCGGTATTGATAGATTCATTTTTCTCAAGCAGTTTTACCGCCTCGAATAGAATCAGGGTGTCATACTCTTCTGATTTAATCAGCGTGGTTTTACAATAAATCGAGGTCTGGCCGTCGAGAGAGTTAATTGTCCAGACTTCAAAAATCTCGGCAATATTTTTGAAGTAATAGAGATAATTCTGCAGGCTCACTTCCGGGCAGGTGGAGAATGTCCCTTTGCGCATCTCATCCAGCGACATATCGCCGCTGAGGGTTCTGGAGGCCTGGTTGCTGTAGAGGATGCGCTCTTTGAAAGGATGAACCACCCAGACGGGGGTGGCTAACAGGTCGAAAATAATTAATTCTTTTAATAGCATGCCGCCCTCCACCCTCTATACATCGTCTATCTGTAATCCAGTCACATGAGCATTCATCGCCTGCTGGCGAAAATAAAGCAAATTATTCAGAGAGTTCAACGAGATGACGCAGAAGCGCCAATTATAGCCGCATTTTTAATAGCAAACGGTGTCTGAGCTGGCAAAAAACGCTATTCAGCGTGCCTGAGCGGCACCGGTAGCTATTATTCAATCCATTTCAAATGGATTGAATAAACTAGCAGAGTTGGTAGTTTCTTTTTCGTCCGCGCTATGCCGGTCGCAGGCCCTCTTCCCGCAGGTATTTTCTCTCGCCGGCGCCTATTTTTCTATGCGCTCAAGCTGGGTTTTATCCGCCTGTGCGGCGCTTTCCGCCAGCCCCTGAAACTGCTCCGGCGTATAGAAGCTCTGCGGAACCGGCAGCGACTGCATATCATGCCCGGGGTGGATCTGCAGCTGTCCGAGGTCGGCAAGCGCAAACCCGGCCACCTTCTCCGGCATCGTGAGCCGATAGGGCTCGGCGCGCTCGAAAGGCACCGGCGTGGGCAGGCGATTGGCGCGCAGATCGTAGTTACGTTTTAACACCAGAAACTTATCCGGCACCCGGCGATGGCTGTTCCACCAGTCACCGTCGAGCTGACGGAACATCTTCTCCGTTTCGCTCCTCGGCGCGACCATCAGCTTGACCAGCACCTTTTTCAGCGCGTCGGTCATCGCCCGGTTGTAGTCGTCAACCGACCCGGCGTGCCCCTGCAAAATGACGTCGATCGCCAGCCGCGCCCCGAGAAGATTGGAGTAGAGATCTTCCGGTGAAAATGCGGAGATCTCTTCCGAAAAGCCAGGCACCGACTGGAAGCCGTACCACTGGGCTATCTCATGCCACTGGGCAATTTCATACGCCAGATGTCCCGCCAGCCAGGCGGCGATCGTGACCCGCGCGGAAACTGACGCCGGCGGCATAAACGCGTTGAGCTGCACGCGCCTGACGCCAAGCTCCTCGCTATAGAAAATGCGCCCGGACTGCCCGAGGTTAGGGTAGATCCGGCTGTAGAGATAGAAGGTGTTGTCGGCGGTATCGCGAACGTGGGCGATATCAATAAAGCCGCCGCGGCGGGTATAGATCAGCCCGTTTTTTTCCTCACTCAGGCCCACCAGGTTTTTCACGGCGCCCAGCGCGCTATCGTTGTAGTGATGCTCACCGAGGGTATCGAGGGTCAGCACGTTGCCTATCTGATAAACCGGGATTGGCACGCCAATGGCCCTGACCTGCAGGTCGTAGCCAAACGCGCAGCAGGGCCGCAGAGACTCCGGCGGCGCCAACTGGCCCGCCACCTGCGTCACCCGAGGATGGGTGATGGTCGGCAGCAAAGGATCCTTCGCGCACACGGAGAACGCCGCCACCAGCAAAAACAACCAGCCATTACGCATTAACATCGTCTCCAGAACATAAAGCACGCTCGCGGCAAGCGGCAGGTTGAGAGGCTAAAAACGGTACTCTCCGGCAATAAAGAAGCTATTGCGTTCGTTAAAGCCAATCTCAGTTAACACGTTAAAATTCTGCGTAATTTCATACTGCGCCCCGATCAGCATATTCCACGGCGAAGAGAGACGCTGCTTCACATCGAACTTGCCCTGATCGTCTTTATTGACGGCGGCGATTAACGGCTGAAGCTCCGGCGGCATGTGCAAATCAGAGAGGTTGCCTTTGAACTCCTGCTGCACGTTCTGGTACATGCTGCCTACCCAGATGCTTAAGTTCGACGGCCCGGCAATCCCCTGCAGATTAAAGCGGTAGCCCACCCGAGGTGACACGGTAGTGGCGGAGATTTTACCATCGAGGATATCGAAATCGGTGCGGGTATAGTTGGTATCCACCAGACCAAACCAGTTGCCATAGCCCCCGGCGAGGGTAAAGCCGGTGCCCCAGGTGGTCCCTTTAAAATCCAGCGCGAAGTCAATATTTTGCAGCTGGCCGCTTTCATACAAACGATGCACAGACCCGGCAATCACTCGGTCCAGACCGCTGTATTTTGACGGGTCGGCGTCAACGGAAACTTTTGACAACGAGGAGCCACGGGTATGGCCGACGATGCCGTAGACATTAAGAAAAGGAAACACCCACATATCCAGACGCAGGTTTTCGGTTTTGCTTTTCTGCCGCGTATGACCGGCGTCAATGGCAAACATATCGCTGGGTATGGCGTGGTTGCCGAGCGCCAGACCGGAAAAAGAGATACTGTCGACCAGGATATCCTGGCGAATGTTCATGTAGCTTAAATTGACGCCGAACGGCAGCGGAATGGAATAGCCACGCGCTCTTGCCTCATCACCCCAGATAGGGAAATAGCTGTCGTTACTGCTGCCGGTACTGTCGGCAGTGCTGGCCCCCCAGGCGGTACCCGACGTTAACAACAACGTAATTACGGTTTTAGTCCATCGCATTTTCTTTCATCTGACCTTAAAGTCCGGAACCTACATTAAAATAGACCGCCTGTTCATGCTCGCTGAAGGCGATATCTATCCCCGTATGTAATCCATACTGGCGCGCTATCAGGTAACGAAAACCTGTCCCCCACGCCACTTCTGTCTGGTCCCACAATGCATGCGCCTCATCGGCAGCGCTGCCAACGCCAACAAATCCTTGCAGGATCCAGCGCGGCGTAAACTCCCAGGCAAGCTGGGTTTGTGCGGTCGTCACGTAATCGCCCTGATAGCGGTAACGAGAGATGCCGCGTAATTCGATATAAGGACGCGCCATTGGCGTTAGGCGATTATCGTGATGGGTCAATGACTGGTAGTTACCGGCGACGGCGAGCGTCAACGTGCGGCTCAGCGGGAAAAAGTATTTCCCGTCTAAAGAGAACTGGTTGTAGTGATAATCACCGCCTAACAATGAGCGGTAGAACCGGTACTCTCCCTGCACCGATAACCCTTTCTTAGGATAGAAAAAATTATCCGTCGTGTCATATTCAGCCACCACCCCTAAAGCCGACGACGTGCTCTCCTGACCGAACACCTGCTGCCAGACCCGATTGACCACTGGGTTTTCGGCTGAAATATCGGTTTTCGCGTAAACCTGAGAAGCCCCGACAAACACCGGCGAATCGCCGACGCGGAACAGCAGCTTCTGTAGCCCGCCATAGCCTTTGGTTTGTGAGTGAATGGCCTTCTTTTGGTCAAAATGACTTAAGCCGTCGCCGTAGATATCGAGTTTGATATTGGCGTAGCCCATCATCACCAGGTAACGAATGTGGTCGTCATTCCAGGTATGGCGATGGCCGCCGCCGACAAACCAGGTGCCGTTCTGCGTCGCGCCGCCGCCAAAAGCGGTCATCGGTGGGGGAATAAAATTATCCCCTTTGCGGGTGCCTTTACCGTGCAAAAAGAGGCCAAACAAACCGCCGCCGTAGCCCACCGCCGGCTCGGTGATGACCATTGGCACCGGAAGGAATCCGTACTGGTTGTCCTGCAGGTAGTGGCTCATGTCCACCATGCCATCTTCAGGATCAAACAGACTGCTCGCCATAGCAGAAATAGAAAACGGCCCGATAAGCGCTAGCAGTAAGGTTGAAAGCGTACACTTCATGCACTCTCCGGGGTTAAGATGGATTCTGAACACCCAGGTGACTGAAGAATAATGGGTTTCAGATAGCAAAAATATATCCTATGGCGCCCTGAACTACCAATTTTCGGTAACAGGTTTTCTTTAATTTTGGACAAAATAAGGAGATTTAGCACACATATTGCTAAAAAAGTTAACGTGAATATGCAACGAGCGAAGCGGATTGTCGTTGTCAGGCAGTGTGACATTGTCACTTATGCTATCGCTTTTCAGCGATGAACCAGGGGATTGTAATCAAAAAGTGAATGTCGTATAACATGGCCCTACCGAGGGGTGTCCCGTGAGGGCTGAGATGGCGTAAGCCGAACCCTTTGAACCTGATCTGGGTCATGCCAGCGAAGGGACGGGTCGGCAATTTTGCCACGCTACCGCCATTGCCTGTTCATACTTCCGCACGCCCGGATCTCCCCTTATTCAGGAGGTCCTGTGATTCTTCCCGCATTTACCCAAGGCATCTACGGTCGTCTGCGCCAGCAGGCGGGACGCGACTGGCAGCACTACGTCGCGCATCCCTTTTTACGTCAGCTGGCTGACGCCACCCTGCCCGAACCCGCGTTCCGCCGCTACCTGACGCAGGACTATCTGTTTTTGATCCACTTTGCCCGCAGCTATGCCCTGCTGGTCAGCAAGCTGCGCACGCTGCCGGAGATGCGCGCCGCGGCGGCGTCGATGAACGCCATCCTCAACGAGCTGCCGCTGCACGTTGGCTACTGCGCCGGCTGGGGGCTGGATGAAACCACCATGGCCGCCGAGCCGGAAGCGGCGGAGACGGTCAACTACACGCGCTACGTGCTGGATATCGGCCATTCCGGCGACGCGCTGGATCTGCTGGCCGCGCTGATGCCCTGCGTGGCCGGCTACGCGGAAATCGGGCTCGGGCTGCTGCACGGTCCGCAGACCCGTCTGGACGATAACCCCTACGCCTCGTGGATCCGTAACTACGGCGACGAAGGCTATCTCAACGGCGTCAACGCGGCGATCGCCCTGCTGGAAACCCTCTGGCAGCAGCGCGGCGGCGAGTCGAGATTCGCTGAGCTCAGCGCCATCTTCACCACCGCCACGCGGCTGGAGGCCAACTTCTGGCAGATGGGGCTGAACGCGGTAACGGAGGCGTCGGTGTGACGCCTCCGGCTATCCACGTGCGGGAACTGGGTTTGCGCTTCGGCTCGCGGGTTGTTTTTGCGGATTTGTCGTTCGATATCCCCGGCGGTCAGTGGGTCTCTCTGCTGGGAGCCAGCGGTGCCGGAAAGACCAGCCTGCTGCGCATCATCGCCGGCCTTGCGGCGCCCACCTCCGGCCAGGTATACGCCAGCGACGGGCAGCCCGTCGCGAAACGGCTGGCGTGGATGGGCCAGAAGGACCTGCTCTATCCGTGGCTGAGCGTGCGCGATAACGTCGCCCTCGGCGCGCGCCTGCGCGGGGAGCGCGTCGACCGCGCTCGCGTGACAACCCTGTTGCGCCAGGTGGGGCTGGAGCAGTGCGCCGACGATCGCCCGGCGTCGCTCTCAGGCGGCATGCGTCAGCGCGCGGCGCTGGCCCGCACGCTGTATGAAGACCGCCCCGTGGTCTTAATGGATGAGCCCTTCTCCGCCCTCGACACCATCACCCGCACGCGTATTCAAACCCTGGCGGCTGAACTGCTGGCCGAGCGTACCGTGGTGCTGATTACCCACGATCCGATGGAAGCCTGCCGCCTGAGCCACCGCCTGCTGGTGCTTTCTCCGTCTGCGGGAGGGATCGACGATTCGCACCATCTGACCGGCCTGCCGCCGCGCGCGGCGGACGATCCCGCGCTGCTGACCAGCCAGGCGGAGCTGCTGCAGCAGCTAATGAGGGCCGACGGATGAGGGGCAAACTCTTTCGCGGCGCGGTGGTATTTAGCGGCCTGCTGCTGATCTGGTGGCTGGTGACCCGCAGCGGGATCCCCGCCTTTCTGCTGCCTTCTCCCTCGGCGGTCGCCGGCGCCCTGTGGCTCAACCGCGCGTATCTGGGCTGGCATACTCTGGTGACGCTGAGCGAAATTGTCAGCGGGCTGCTGCTCGGGGTCCTGCTCGGCGTGGTGCTGGCGCTGTGCATGATTATCTCGCCGCGGCTGCAGCGCTGGCTGATGCCGCTGGTGCTGACCAGCCAGGCCATCCCGGTGTTCGCTCTCGCCCCTCTGCTGGTGCTGTGGTTTGGCTTCGGGATGAGCGCCAAGGTGATGATGGCGGTGCTGGTGATCTTCTTCCCCGTCACCTCTGCGTTCTTTGACGGTCTGCGGCGGGTCAATCACGACTATCTCGATCTGGCCCGCACGATGGGCGCCTCCTTTGGCGCCCAGCTGCGCCACGTGCGGCTGATGGCCGCGCTACCGGCGCTGGGATCCGGCCTGCGGATGGCTGCCGCCGTCGCGCCGATTGGCGCCATCATCGGCGAATGGGTGGGTTCTGCCGAAGGGCTCGGCTACGTCATGCTCAACGCCAACGCCCGGCTGCAGACCGACATCTGCTTTGCGGCCCTCTTTATTTTAGTGCTGCTGACCGTCCTGCTGTGGCTGGCGGTTGACGCTTTCTTGCACCGGCTGATCGACTGGACGCCGGAATAATGACCTATACGGATAATAAGGAATACCATGAGTAAACGTATTTTTGCCGGGATGGCCTTTAGCGCGCTTATCAGCGGACACGCCGCGGCGAACGAGAAGCTAACCCTGGTGCTGGACTGGTATATCAACCCGGATCACGCGCCGATTATGGTGGCGGAACAGATTGGCGCCTTTAAGGAACAGGGCCTCGACGTCAAAATCATTCCGCCATCCGACCCGGCGCTGCCGCCGCGGCTGGTGGCCGCTCGCCAGGCCGACCTCGCCATCACCTATCAGCCACAGGTACATTTTTTCGCCGATGAGGGGCTGCCGCTGGTGCGCGTCGGGACGCTGATTAACTCGCCGCTCAACACCATTATTGCGCTGGACAAGGACATCAAAACCCCGGCCGACCTGAAGG
The DNA here is from genome assembly GCF_902705905.1 of Klebsiella sp. 18074. Lineage (NCBI taxonomy): Bacteria > Pseudomonadati > Pseudomonadota > Gammaproteobacteria > Enterobacterales > Enterobacteriaceae > Klebsiella > Klebsiella sp. 18074. The sequence continues at coordinate 44,950 of NZ_CACSIS010000038.1, forward strand.
GGAAAAAGGTGGGCTACTCGGTGAGCGGCATCGAGCAGGCGACGCTGGCAACCATGGCGCAGTCGGCACATATCGACCCGCAAAGTATCAAGCTGATTAACGTTAACTTCCAACTGACCAGCGCCCTGCTTGCCGGCCAGGTTGACGCGGTTATCGGCGGCTATCGCAATATTGAGGCGCTGGAGCTGAAGCTGCAGGGCAAAGATCCGCAGGTCATGAACGTCGAGGATTACGGCGTGCCGGCCTACGACGAGCTGGTGATTGTCGCCAACCGCGATGAAGCGCACGCGGAGAAGATCAAAAAATTCCTCGTTGCGCTGCAAAAAGGCGTGACCTGGCTGCGCGCTCACCCGCAGGAGACGTGGCAGGCCTTCGCCGCCGCTCACCCTGAGCTCAATACCGAGCTCAACAAGCAGGCGTGGCTGCAAACGATACCGCTGTTCGCCAGCGACCCCGCGGCGCTGGATAAGCCGCGCTACGAAGCCTACGAACAGTTTTTGTTTAACAACAAGTTGGTTAAGAAAATCACACCTTTATCGCAGTACGCTATCGAACTGCATTGAGTAACCTTACTGCCGGCGGAACTATTTCCGCCGGCAGCATCAACGAAGCGGTAATAAAATAAGGCATAAACCCACACTAATAATTACATTTTTTATGGTTTTGTGAACGTTAAAATAATCACTACAAATCAATATGTTAACATTAAATTTAACAATGTAAAAATAGCGTAAAAATAGCGCAATAAATAAAACGTTGAATGCGGATTTAAAAAGCCATATATTGTGCGCGCTTTATGAATGGCGATTCATTTTCTTAAACCAATTATTCAACCAGAGTTCAACCGTAACCCTGGTTGTGGGAGTGATATGATGACGGATAAAGTCCGTATTGATACTTTAAGTGCAGATTTATTGGACGCAAACAACGAAACCTTTTTGGCCCGTCAGGCCGAATTCGAATCGAACGTCAGAAGTTACCCGCGCAAGCTGCCGCTCGCGATTACCAAAGCGGAAGGCGTATGGCTGACCGATGCGGATAACAAACAGTACCTCGACTGCCTTGCCGGTGCTGGAACCCTGGCGCTTGGTCATAACCATCCTGACGTGCTGCAGAGCATCCAAAGTGTCATTACCAGCGGCTTGCCGTTACATACCCTCGATCTGACAACTCCGTTAAAAGATCGCTTCTCCGAATACCTGCTCTCTTTATTACCGGGTGAAGGTAAAGAATACTGCCTGCAGTTCACCGGCCCGTCCGGCGCTGACGCCGTTGAAGCGGCGCTGAAGCTGGCGAAAAAATACACCGGTCGTTCTTCGGTGATCAGCTTCTCCGGCGGCTACCACGGGATGACCCACGGCGCGCTGTCGGTGACCGGTAACCTGTCGCCGAAAGAAGCGGTTAACGGCATAATGCCGGAAGTGCAGTTTATGCCGTACCCGCATCAGTACCGCTGCCCGCTGGGTATCGGTGGTGAAGCCGGCGTGAAGGCGCTGACCTACTACTTCGAAAACCTGATCAACGACGTTGAAAGCGGCGTACGCAAGCCTGCGGCGGTGATCCTTGAAGCCGTTCAGGGCGAAGGCGGCGTGAACCCGGCGCCGGTCGAGTGGCTGCAGCGCATCCGTAAAGTGACTCAGGAACACGGCATTCTGCTGATTATCGATGAAGTCCAGGCCGGCTTCGCGCGTACCGGCAAGCTGTTTGCCTTCGAGCACGCGGGCATTGAGCCGGACATCATCGTGATGTCAAAAGCCGTCGGCGGCGGTCTGCCGCTGGCCGTTCTCGGTATCAAGAAGCAGTTTGACGCCTGGGAGCCAGGTCACCACACCGGCACCTTCCGCGGCAACCAGCTGGCAATGGCAACCGGCCTGACCACCCTGCGTCATCTGAAAGAGAACGACATCGCCGGTAAAGTCGCGGCACAGGGCGAGTGGCTGAAAGGCAAGCTGGCCGACATGCAGAAACGCTACCCGGTAATCGGCCACGTTCGCGGCCTGGGTCTGATGATTGGCATCGAAATCGTTAAGCCGAACGAAGCGCAGGATCATATGGGCTGCTACCCGGCCGACGGCGCGCTCTCTGCCCTGCTGCAGAAAAAATGTTTCGAAGCGGGCCTGATCCTTGAGCGCGGCGGCCGTAACGGCTGCGTCCTGCGCCTGCTGCCGTCGCTGCTGATCAGCAACGCGGAGCTGGAAATTTTCTTCGACAAATTTGAACAGGCCCTGCTGGCCGCCGGCGTAAAACCGGTCTGAGTGGAGTAAGTGACCGCCATGTCCCAATTGAATCCGATCCTTGCCGGTTCGCCGCAGAGCATTGAGGCGTATCAGCAGGTTATCGCTCAGACCAGCCAGGCCGTCGCGCAATGGCTCAAGCAGCCTGAGATGTATCAAGGCAAAAGCGTCACCGAGCTGCGCGAGCGCATTACCCTTGAGTTCACCGAACAGGGTCTGGGCAACCAGGCGGCGATTGAACGTGCGATCGAGTACTTCCTGAAAGACAGCCTGTCGGTGCATCACCCGCAGTGCGTGGCGCATCTGCACTGCCCAAGTCTGGTGGTAAGCCAGGCAGCGGAAGTGCTGATTAACGCGACCAACCAGAGCATGGACTCCTGGGATCAAAGCCCGTCAGCCACCATCATTGAGATGAAGCTGATCGAGTGGCTGCGCGCCCGGGTGGGCTACCGGGCAGGCGACGCTGGCGTATTTACCAGCGGCGGCACCCAAAGCAACCTGATGGGCCTGATGCTGGCGCGCGATGCATTCTTCGCCCGCCAGGGCCACTCGATTCAGCAGGACGGTCTGCCGGGCGATATTCGCCAGTACAAAGTGTTCTGTTCTGAAAACGCCCACTTCTCGGTGCAGAAGAACATGGCGCTGATGGGCCTCGGCTACCGTTCGGTCACGCTGGTCAAAACCGACCGCTTTGCCCGCATGGACGTCGAAGACCTGAAGGCGAAAATTGCCGAAGCGCAGGCCAACGGCGAGCAGATCATGGCGATCGTGGCGACCGCGGGCACCACCGACGCGGGGGCTATCGACCCGCTGCGCGTGATTGCCGGCATTGCGGCGGAACATCAGATCTGGCTGCACGTGGATGCGGCCTGGGGCGGCGCGCTGCTGCTTTCCGAGCACTACCGCGATTATCTGGACGGCATTGAGTGCGTGGACTCCATCACCCTGGACTTCCACAAGCAGTTCTTCCAGACCATCAGCTGCGGCGCGTTCCTGTTAAAAGACGCGCGCCACTACGAGCTGATGCGCTATCAGGCGGCCTACCTGAACTCCGAGTTCGATGAAGAAAACGGCGTACCGAACCTGGTCTCGAAATCGCTGCAGACCACCCGCCGCTTCGACGCGCTGAAGCTGTGGATGGCGCTGGAAGCGCTGGGGCAGAAGCAGTACGCGGCAATTATCGATCACGGCGTGACGATGGCGAAAAACGTCGCTGAATACGTTGCCAGCCAGCCGACGCTGGAGCTGGTTATGGAACCGCAGCTGGCAAGCGTGCTGTTCCGTTCTCGCCCGCAGCAGACCGCGGGCAGCGACGATGCCGCCATCGCCCTGCTCAACCAGCGCATCGGCGACGCGCTGCTGGACTCCGGTCGCGCCAACGTCGGCGTCACCGAGCACAACGGCGTCACCTGCCTGAAGCTGACGCTGCTCAACCCAATCGTCACCCTTGATGACGTGAAGGTGTTGCTGAACCTGGTTGAACGCACCGCCCAGGAAGTGCTGGCAAAGTAAGCTGAACGCCCGGATTACGACGCCTGCGCCCGATCCGGGGTTACGCCCCTTGCCGCCCCATCCGGGACGTTAGCCTCCCGAAAGCCGATAACTCACCTTATCGGCTTTTTTGTGCACAGAAAACCCCCAGCTAGGCTGGGGGTTCAGTAAAGCTTTCAGCTTTGAGTCAGTTATAAAAACCCCTTTTGATTTGTTAAAACAGTTTGCGGTCTGGCAACTGCAAATGTTCAACAAGAAATCAAAAGGGGGTCCCAATGAGGGACGAAAAGAGCTTAGCGCACACCCGATGGAACT
>NZ_CACSIS010000039.1:0-35134 GCF_902705905.1 Klebsiella sp. 18074
CAGAGACTTGGTATTCATTTTTCGTCCGAGGACGTTAAGAATCCATGTCACTTTGAGTGCCCACACAGATTGTCTGATAAATTGTTAAAGAGCAGTGCAACGCGGCTTTCGCTCACCGTTGCGAGGTCCCGTATAATACGTTTTCCTCATTCAGAGTCAAGCGTTTAATTTTGCTTTTTCTCTGTCGGCGTTCATCGCTGAACCCCGCTAACCCGGCGGCCTGTAAGCCGTTGTTCCGTGTCAGTGGAGGCGCATTATAGGGAGTTCTCCGACGTTGACAAGCCCTGTTTGCAAAAAACTTTTCAACCGCCTCTTTTTTCACCAAAATGCGCCTAAACTGGCAGTTTTTCCAGCGTTTCAAAGCCGTAGCGCTGTAAAACGGGTAAAAGCTGTTCAGTTTCCGCCGTCAGCGCCATGCAATATGCCAGGTTTGGATCGCTGGATTTCGCATCCGGCGCTTCATGTTCCAGCAGCCAGACGGTGCGACGGGCGATGGCAGCACCGGAATCAATCATTCGCGTCCCTTCCGGCATCACCTGCTGCAGCTCTTCCTGTAATAGAGGGAAATGGGTGCAGCCCAGCACAACCGTATCAGGCGGTTCGGCCATTCTCAGCCACGGACGAAGAATGCGTCGTAGCTCCTCCAGCGGCACCGGCTCACCGTGCAGCTTCGCTTCTGCCAGCTCAACCAGCTCTGCGGAGCCAAGCATCTCTATTTTGCATTCATTAGCAAAGCGGCTGATCAGCTCGCGCGTATAGGGGCGTTTGACCGTACCGCGCGTCGCCAGCAGGCCAACGACGCCGTTCGCCGTCAAGCGTGCCGCAGGCTTAATCGCCGGAACCACGCCCACAACGGGAAAAGCAAAGCGGTCACGAAGGGCAGGAAGGGAAACGGTACTTGCGGTGTTGCAGGCAATGACGGCCAGCGCCAGCGGATAACGCTGTTGAACCGCGGTGACAATTTCAAGCACGCGCTCAACGATGAACTCTTCGCTCTTCTCCCCGTAAGGAAAAGCCACGTTATCGAAAGCGTAGATGTAATGCAGATTCGGCAGCAGCTGCCGAATCTCATTGTAAACCGACAACCCACCGACACCGGAATCAAATACCAGCACGGTGGGGCGTGGATCAGAAGGTGTAGCTGCCAGACAAGTAGTATTCTCGTCCTGCAGTTTGGTAGCCATAAGCTGTCTCGTAATCTTTATCGAACAGGTTGGCTATTTTACCACGAACTGTCAGGCGATCGGTGATCGGATACGCGGCAGAAACGTCAACCGTGCTGTAGCTTGGCAAAATTCGCTGCGTCGTATTGTACTGAGATGTGTTGTTGTCGTAGCGCTTACCGTAATACTGCCACGAGATATCCATATCGACCTTGAACATCGTCCAGTCCAGCTGGTATTTAGCCTGGCGTTTAGAACGTCTGGCCAGTACTTCACCATTGTCGTCATTCCGCGGATCGACGTACTGCAACGTCACGCGATGACTGAAGATGCCGGTATCAATATTACCCGTCCACTCCACACCTTTAATGGTCGCGGAATTGATATTGTCATACTCGCCGTCATAGGTGACAGGATCCGAGTAATAGGTAATCAGATTCGAAATCTTGTAGTGATACGCCGACAGTCGCCAATCCAGCGGACCGGTGAGTCCTTCAAGCCCGGCTTCCCACTGCTTAGACTCTTCAGGCTTCAGGTTCGGGTTTGAGTTGATACCAAAGCGGGCGGAGCCGAACTGTTGCCCCAGAGAAGGTGCGAGGAAGCCGGTGCCGTAGCCCAGGGTGACGCGATAGTTCTCCACGAACTCCCAACCGGCGGTGGTTTGCCAGGTGCCGTGCCAACCAAACTGCTCGTCATGATCCTCGCGGCCGGAAGCCTCGAGCGTCACATCGCCAAACTGCTGTTGCCCGGTCAGATACAGGCCGGTGTTATCACGCTTGTAGGTGTCCGATAATACCGTATCCGAGGAGGTCAAACGCTGCTGCTGCCAGTCCACGCCGGCGCTCACCGAGCCATGGCCGACAACAAGATTATTTCCCCACTGCAGATTACGCTGCGTCATGCGATCGAGCGTGGTGCCATCATTATAACGGCCATAGATGCTGCTGTAGTTGTAGTCTTTGACCTTCTGATAGCTGGCAACGAGCTGCGATGAGTAGATCCCGGAGCTGTACTTCAGTCCCGCGTCCCAGCTCTGATTATAAAGCTGCTCTTCATCTGCGCTGTAGGCTGGGGTGTACGGCGGGCTTCCCAAATCGTAGTCAGTGTTATTGGTGTAGCTACGACCGCGGAAGAAGCCATCAAAGCTATCGTTAAATTTATGCTCCAGGCTGCCCCAGAATGCTTTGCTGCGGAAGCCGTCGCGATCCTGATCGTGGTCCCAGGTTGAGCCTGGCTGGACGTTAAAGCCTTTATTACCCTCATAAGAGCCGGCCACCGTGGCAACCGTATCGCCAAAACGATGACGCAGAGTGCCGTCGTATTGCTGATAGCCTTCCGACCCGACGCCCGCGGTGATCTTAGATTCTTCTTTATCAGAGTGGGTAATGACGTTAATTACCCCGCCCATCGCGCCGGAACCATAAATCGCGGAGCGCGGGCCACGGATATACTCCACCCGTTGCACCAGCGACAGCGGGATTTGGTTCAGATCGGGGTTATTCGTAATACCCGGGCGGGACATGGGGATACCATCGATCAGCACCAGCACCTGCTTAGCCTCAGTACCGCGAATAAACAGGGAAGACGTCTGCCCCATCCCTCCGTTCTGCGCGACGTCAACGCCAGGCAGTCGACGCATGACGTCGTTTAAATTCTTGGCCTGCCAGCGATCGATATCTTCTCGGGTCACCACGTCAGTCGGCGCAAGCACCGTATTGACCGGCTGTTGAAAACGATTTGCTGTCACCACTAACGTGTCTGAATTGCTGTCTTGCGCCCAGCCGGAAAATGCCGTGACGGAGAGAGCCGTCATCAGCGAAGCTTTTTTAATCATTGTAAAAGCATCCGTAACATATAAAGGATGCCGCGGGTTTCATCAGTAGCACGCGATGATAGAAACCAAATGCGACGTATACCGGCAGGTCTTCGGGCTCGGGGCGTGTTATGGATGAGGACTTCCCACCGGATATCGGCAGTGTCTGCAGATTGCGTTCATCCCACCTTCCTTACCGCTGCGCGTCAGCCCCAGATTTACACTGGGTTCCCTTTTAACTCACAGGACCGGTTACACAATGCTATAATCAGAAACATATAGAAGTCCAGACTTCTATAATTATATTTGATCCCTCATCCGGGCTGGACTTCCCTGATGCTTTCCCTACAATCCCCGCGTACTTATTTTATTCAGGATGCATCATGACCCCCGAACACCTTCCAACCGAACAATATGAAGCGCAGCTGGCAGAGAAAGTCATTCGTTTGCAAAAAATGATGGCGCCTTTTGCCGCCCCGGTTCCGGAGGTTTTTCGTTCGCCGGTCAGCCACTATCGCATGCGCGCAGAGTTCCGCCTGTGGCACGATGGCGACGATCTCTACCACATTATGTTTGACCAGCAGACCAAATCGCGGATTCGCGTCGATAGCTTCCCGGCGGCTAGCGAGCTTATCAATCAGCTGATGGTCGCCATCCTCGACGGCGTGCGCGATAACCCGGTTCTGCGCCATAAGCTATTCCAGGTCGACTACCTGACGACCATGAGCAACCAGGCCGTAGTATCGCTGCTGTATCACAAAAAGCTTGGCGACGAGTGGCGTCAACAGGCGGAAGCATTACGCGACGCGCTGCGCGCGCAAAATCTCAACGTGCACCTGATTGGCCGGGCAACCAAAACGAAAATCGAGCTCGATCGGGACTACATCGATGAACGCCTGCCGGTAGCCGGCCGTGAGATGATCTACCGTCAGGTTGAGAACAGCTTCACCCAGCCAAATGCGGCGATGAATATTCAGATGCTGGAGTGGGCGCTGGAGAGTACGCAAGGAGCAACCGGGGATTTACTGGAGCTGTACTGCGGTAACGGCAACTTTTCCCTGGCGCTGGCGCGTAATTTCGATCGCGTGCTGGCCACGGAAATCGCCAAACCATCCGTCGCCGCGGCGCAGTACAACATTGCGGCCAACCATATCGATAACGTGCAGATTATCCGTATGGCGGCAGAGGAGTTTACTCAGGCAATGAACGGCGTGCGGGAGTTTAACCGCCTGCAGGGTATCGACCTGCAAAGCTATCAGTGTGAGACGATTTTTGTCGATCCGCCGCGCAGCGGGCTGGATAGCGAAACGGAGAAAATGGTGCAGGCGTATCCGCGAATTCTGTATATATCCTGCAACCCGGAGACGCTGTGCCAGAACCTGGAAACCCTCAGCCAGACCCATGACATTACGCGTCTGGCGCTGTTCGATCAGTTCCCGTATACCCATCATATGGAGTGCGGCGTCTTATTAACCCACAAGTAGGCGATTTTTACAGAACCCGGCACCATGATGCTTGCCGGGTTCTGGCGTTAAGCGGTTACTCTGCCGCCGCATCCTTCCGGTTACGCATCCGGTAGCCTATCCAGAATACCGTAATGACCGACAGCACGGCCGGGAAGAAGTTAGAGCCGATGTCCGGATACTCCGCCCGCACCACGGTGCTGTACAGCAGAACCCCGAGAATGAAACAGGCAGCAGCCAGGCCCGGCAGCCCCACGGGCATACTCCGGTTCTGATAGCGCTGGTGCAGACAGTAGACCGTCAGCAGCAGAGACAGTACCGGGAAAATGGAAAAGGGAACAATCGAGCTGAACAGCGCGGCGAAGGTTCCGTTAATCGATAAGCCAGCGATCAGCGCCAGCAGCAGCGTACCTTTATCTTGAACTGAGTGTTTCATTGCTCGTCCTTCACGTTATACAGAATGATTTGATATTTTTTCTTGTTCACGGCGATACCAGTAATACGCGCCTTTCGAGATCATTCTCAGCTGCAGCACCAGCCGTTCTTCCAGCTGCCGACGTTGTTCTACACCGACATCCAGCGCTTCTGCGCCGGCGCTAAATACGATGGTGACCATAGCTTCGGCCTGCGCTTCAGTAAAGGCGCGCGGCATGTGGTTTTCGATTTCTAAATAGTCGGCAAGTTCCGCGATGAAATGCTGAATTTCCCGCGCCACGGCGGCACGAAACGCCGCAGAAGTACCGGAACGTTCGCGCAGCAGCAGGCGAAAAGCGTTCGGGTTATTGCCGATAAACTCCATAAAGGTAGAGACCGAGGTGCGAATCACGCTGCCACCTTTGGCAATACGCTGGCGCGCCTGGCGCATCAGCTGGCGCAGCATCAGCCCGCTCTCATCGACCATCGTCAGACCGAGCTCATCGACATCGCGAAAATGACGATAAAAGGAAGTCGGCGCGATCCCCGCCTCACGCGCAACTTCACGCAGGCTTAAGCTGGCGAAACTCCGTTCGGCGCTAAGTTGGCTAAATGCCGCTTCTACCAGCGAACGCCGGGTTTTCTCTTTTTGTAGCGCTCTTACGCCCATCACGTTGTATGAATCCTTCCAATAGCCCTGCTGGCACTATACCAGAGATAAAACTAATCGGTTTACACTGGTTTGTGAAAGATTGTTTACGAGCCGATCATGCTTTTATGCCGCAAAAAAGCACAACGATAATTGGGTTAAACTGCGGCAAATGTTATCATCGTGTTTATTTTATGTATAAAACAGGTGAGTAATGCCATGTCGCACTCTTGGGATTATGATGCAATAGTAATTGGTTCCGGCCCCGGCGGCGAAGGCGCTGCGATGGGGCTGGTTAAGCAGGGAGCACGCGTTGCCGTTATTGAACGCTACCATAACGTCGGCGGTGGCTGTACCCACTGGGGAACCATCCCGTCGAAAGCGCTCCGCCACGCCGTCAGCCGTATTATCGAGTTTAACCAAAACCCTCTCTACAGCGACCATTCCCGTCTTCTTCGCTCCTCCTTCGCCGACATTCTTAACCATGCCGACAGCGTCATTAACCAGCAGACCCATATGCGTCAGGGGTTCTATGAGCGCAACCACTGCGAAATCCTGCAGGGCAACGCGCACTTCGTTGATGAGCATACGCTGGCCCTGGAGTGTCACGACGGCACCGTTGAAACGGTCACCGCAGAAAAATTCGTTATCGCCTGCGGCTCACGCCCGTATCATCCGTCAGATGTCGACTTTTCCCACCCGCGCGTGTACGACAGCGACTCCATCCTCAGCCTACAGCACGAGCCACGCCATGTGATCATCTACGGTGCGGGGGTCATCGGCTGCGAATACGCGTCAATCTTCCGCGGTATGGAAGTGAAGGTGGATCTGATCAACACCCGCGATCGGCTGCTGGCCTTCCTCGACCAGGAGATGTCCGACTCCCTCTCCTATCACTTCTGGAACAGCGGCGTGGTGATTCGTCACAACGAAGAGTACGAGAAGATTGAAGCCGTGGATGATGGCGTGATCATGCATCTGAAATCGGGCAAAAAGCTGAAGGCGGACTGCCTGCTGTATGCCAACGGTCGTACCGGTAATACCGACTCCCTGGCGCTGGAAAATATCGGCCTGCAAACCGACAGCCGCGGCCAGCTGAAGGTCAACAGCATGTACCAGACCGCGCTGCCGCATATCTATGCCGTTGGCGACGTTATCGGCTATCCGAGCCTGGCTTCGGCCGCTTACGATCAGGGACGCATCGCCGCGCAGGCGCTGATTAAAGGCGAGGCTTCAGCCCATCTGATTGAAGATATTCCGACCGGCATCTATACCATTCCGGAAATCAGTTCGGTGGGTAAAACCGAACAGCAGCTGACCGCCATGAAGGTCCCTTATGAAGTGGGCCGCGCGCAGTTCAAGCATCTGGCACGCGCGCAGATCGTCGGGATGAGCGTGGGAACCCTGAAAATTCTGTTCCACAGGGAAACCAAAGAGATCCTGGGTATTCATTGCTTTGGCGAGCGCGCGGCCGAGATTATTCACATCGGCCAGGCGATTATGGAGCAGAAAGGTGGCGGTAACACCATTGAGTACTTCGTCAACACCACCTTTAACTACCCGACGATGGCGGAAGCCTATCGGGTAGCCGCGTTAAATGGCTTAAACCGCCTGTTTTAACGCTTCGTCGAAATGGCCATCCATGGTGCTACGGATGGCCTCCGCCAGATGTTCATAGCGGCTGCGCAGCGGCGAACCGGGACGATAAACCAGCCCAATGGTGCGTCGCGGCTCGGGCTTAATGCACGGAATATACACCACGCCATCGCGCCTTCTCTCCTGCGGCACCGCGAGCGCAGGCAGCAGGGTAATCCCGCTCCCGGCAGCAACCATGTTGCGCAGCGTTTCAAGACTGGTAGCGCGGAAATGGGTATCTTCATCGGCGCCGGCCTCAAAACAGAAGCCCATCGCCTGATCGCGCAGGCAGTGGCCATCTTCCAGCATCAGCAGCTTTTCCCCGGCTAAATCGGACATCGGCACGCGGTCGCGGTTGGCCCACGGGTGATCTTCATAGATAGCCAGCATCATCGGCTCATCAAACAGCGGCACCTCAATAAAGGCTTCGCTCTCTTTAACCAGCGCCAGGATAGCGCAGTCAAGCTTGCCGCTATCCAGCTGGGCCAGCAGCTGATGGGTTTGGGCTTCATGCAGATACATTTCCAGCTTGGGAAAAGTCTGGTGCAGCATCGGGATAATCTGCGGCAGCAGATACGGGCCAATCGTTGGGATCAGGCCAATATGCAGCGGCCCGGACATCGTCTCGCCCTGTTGGCTTGCCATTTCCTTGAGCACTTTTACTTCGCGCAACACCGTACGCGCCTGATCCACCAGCAGCAGCCCCGCCTGGGTAAACAGAACCTTACGGCTGGTACGCTCCAGCAGCATGACCCCAAGCTCATCCTCCAGCTTGCGGATTTGCCCGCTAAGCGTGGGTTGGCTGACGTGGCAAGAGTCCGCCGCGCGCCGGAAGTGGCGGTGCTCGGCTAGCGCAACCAGGTATTCAAGATCGCGAATATTCATTATTCATCCTCCGTCGCCATGATAGTTCATGGCGATAGATAGCATAGCAACGAACGATTATCCCTATCAAGTTTTCTGTTCAATAATAAACCCAGAAACGAGGCCGGTATCAGAAAATCACCGTATCGCCTCAGCGCGTTCCCTAACCGAACAACTAAAGCCAACGTGAACTTTTGCGGACCTCGTGTCCGCTTTTTTTTGCATAAAAAAGCCCGAGCATCGCTCGAGCTTCTCATTTTCGTTGCCTGAGACACCGCTCAGGACCAGCAGGCTTCCGGTTTACGCCAGGCGCTGCTGCGCATCGGCGATCGCCTGCGCAACCTGCTTCGGCGAAACGCCGCCTTTGGCCGCGCGCTTATCCAGGCAGGACTGCAGCGACAGAATCGGGTAGACATCATCGGCAATCACGCTGCTAAATTTCTGCAGGTCGGCCAACGCCAGCGCTTCCAGCGGCTTACCTTGCGCAATCGCCTCGACAACCGCTTCGCCGACAATATGGTGCGCTTCACGGAAAGGTACGCCTTTCGCCACCAGGTAATCCGCCAACTCGGTCGCATTGGCGTAACCCTGCTGCGCCGCTTCTTCGCAACGCGGACGCTTCACCTGAATGCCGTCCAGCACCAGCGCGGCCATATGCAGGCAGTCAAGCCAGGTGTCGAGCGCGTCAAACAGCCCTTCTTTATCTTCCTGCATATCCTTGTTGTAGGCCAACGGCAGGCCTTTCAGCGTCATCATCATACCGGTCAGCGCGCCCTGAACGCGGCCACACTTGCCGCGGATCAGCTCCAGCGCGTCCGGGTTTTTCTTCTGCGGCATCAGGGATGAGCCGGAGGTCACGCGATCGGAGAGCTCAATAAAGCCCGCTTCGCCGGTATTAAAGAAAATCAGATCTTCAGCAAAACGCGACAGGTGCACCATCCCAATTGAGGCGCCGGAAAGCAGCTCCAGCACGTGGTCACGGTCGGAGACGCTATCGAGGCTATTGCGGGTCGCCGAGGCGAATCCCAGCCAGCCGGCCAGCTGCTCGCGATCGATTTCATAGGCGGTCCCCGCCAGCGCACCGCTGCCCAGCGGGCTGACGTCGAGGCGCTTCAGGGAGTCCTGCAGACGGCTTTCATCGCGCGCCAGCATCTCTACATAGGCCAGACACCAGTGAGCAAAGGTCACCGGCTGCGCGCGCTGCAGGTGGGTGTAGCCCGGCATCACGGCATCCTGATTACTCTGCGCCGTTTCAACCAGCGCGCCCTGCAGCTGGCGATTAGCAGAGAGCAGCTCGGCGATAGTGTCCTTGCACCACAGCTTGAGGTCGGTCGCCACCTGATCGTTACGGCTACGGCCGGTATGCAGCTTTTTACCCAGTTGGCCGACTTTGTCGATCAGCTTGCCTTCCACCCAGCTGTGAATATCTTCAGCATCGCTTTCAAGGATTTGCTGCGGGTTAGCCCGCACCTCTTCCAGCAGGATGCCCAGCGCCTCTTCCAGCTCCAGCTGTTCGCTCGCGCTCAGCACGCCAACCGTCACCAGCGCTTTGGACCAGGCAACAGAGCCAATGATATCCTGCTCCGCCAGGCGATAGTCGAAGCGCAAAGAGTCGTTGAACTGTTTGAACCGCTGATCTGCTGCCTGAGTAAAACGCCCGCCCCAAAGTGCCATAATGTGCTTCCTTCAAATTTGTTTATTTCTGCCGGGAAGCCCTGCGCTCCCCGTCTGCAAATGTTTTCAATCAGGCCAGAATACGCGTGCCGATCGGCGTGCCGTTAAACAGCGCCGGCAGCTGCTCCGCGTGGCGCCAGGAGGCAATATCCACCGGGCGACCCAGCGCGCGTGCCGCATCCAGCGCGGCGTTCACTTTTACGATCATGCCGTCGGTAATAATACCCTGTTCAATCAGCTGTTCCGCCTTCTCCGCGGTCATCTCGGCGATGCGCTGACCTTTGCCATCCAGGATACCGCTGACGTCGGAAAGCAGAATCAGATCGGCGCCGAGCGTAGCCGCCAGCGCGGTCGCGGCCTGATCGGCGTTGACGTTCATCAGCAGCCCTTCATCGGTCACGCCGATAGAGCTCACCACCGGCAGGTAGCCGCCCGCCAACAGGGTATTAATCAGCGCCGGCGAGCCCGGCTGGGCCAGGCCAACGTGCCCCAGATCTTCGGCAAGCTGGGTCACCTTAACGCTATCGCCATCGCCGAGGAACAGGCCTACGCTGGCAATGCCGTGCTTTTTCGCCCACGCCAGCAGCGTTTTATTGGCGGTGCCCGCCAGCGCGCCGGTAATAATGTCGATTTGATCCGCCGGCGTTACCCGCAGCCCATTTTTCTTGCTTACCGGCAGGTTAAGCTGCTTCATCAGCTCATCGACCACGCAGCCGCCGCCGTGCACGATAATCAGCGGACGCTGATGCGTTTCACGGTAGTTCACCAGCGCGGTAAACAGGCGCTCCAGCGCTTCTTCGCTATCCAGCAACACGCCGCCGAGTTTGATAATTAATGGGTTCATCATCACACCTTAAATAAGAGACTGCGTCTCAGCGAAGCCGAAACGAATATTCGCGCACTGTACTGCCTGTGCCGCTGCGCCTTTAAGCAGGTTATCTTCTGCCGCGACCACGATGATATGCTGATCCTGGACCGCAAAACCGATATCACAGAATGGCAGACCCACGACGTTTTTCAATGCCGGCAGCGCGTTATCGTATAAACGTACCAGCGGTTTATCGGCGTAAGCCTGCTGGAAAACGGCGGCCACCTGCTCTTTGCTCACGCCCGGCTTCAGGCGACAGGTGATGGTTTCCAGAATGCCGCGCTTAAAGTTGCCCAGATGCGGGGTAAAAATAACCTCAGCACCAAGGTGAGTAGAGATTTCCGGGTGATGACGATGGGTGAAGACGCCGTACGGCTGCAGGCTCACTTCACAGAAGCTGTTGCCGATCGCCGCCTTACGGCCCGCTCCGCTCACGCCGCTGGTCGCGTTGATCACCGGCCACTGAGTCAGATCCAGCAGCCCGGCATCGATCAGCGGTTTTAACGACAGCTGGGCCGCGGTCGGGTAGCAGCCGGGAACGGCGACTAAACTGGCCTCTTTCAGCCGCTCGACGCTCCACTCGGCCAGGCCATATACCGCCTGCTCAAGCAGCGCCGGATGCTGATGGGTAAAGCCGTAATATTTCTCGTAGAAGGCACCGTCGTTCACGCGGAATGCGCCGGAGAGATCGAACACCACGCAGCCGGCGGCAAGAAACTGCGGCGCCAGGTCGTGGCTCACTTCATGGGCAGTCGCGAGGAAAACGACATCCACCCCGTCGCTAAATTCGCTGATATCTGACATTGGCTGCAGCGGCAGATCGACAATACCTTTCAGCTGCGGATGTAAATCGGAAATTAATTTCCCCGCATCATTACTTTGCGAGGAGACCGTCAAAGCGGTTATGGTCATATGAGGATGGCGATTTACATAGGTCACTAGCTCTGCGCCGGCATAGCCGCTGGCACCCACTATCAGCGTATTCAACATTGGGGCTCTTCACCTTCTTACATCTGTTTGCCTGGGAAGACCGTTATCTTCCTCACCCTGTTGAGCCGTAAGAGTATTTCCTTACATTCGATGGGTTTTCTTACGCTCAACGATAATGTATTTTTATTCACAAATACTGCATGAATATTGATACTATCATGACCCGAGGTGTGTCAACAATGAAAAACAATTTACCGCCGTTCATCGAGATTTACCGCGCATTGATCGCCACACCTTCCATCAGCGCAACCGAAGAGTCGCTGGATCAGAGCAATGAGACTTTAATCAATTTGCTGGCAGGCTGGTTTCGCGAAATTGGCTTCAATGTCGAAGTTCAGCCGGTGCCGGATACGCGCAATAAATTTAATATGCTGGCCAGCACCGGCCAGGGCGCCGGCGGCCTGCTGCTCGCCGGGCATACCGATACCGTGCCGTTCGATGATGGCCGCTGGACCCGCGATCCGTTCGCCCTTACCGAACACGACAACAAGCTTTACGGTCTCGGCACCGCCGACATGAAGGGCTTCTTCGCCTTTATTCTTGACGCCCTGCGCGATGTTGACGTCAGTAAACTCAAAAAGCCGCTCTATATTCTGGCCACCGCCGATGAAGAGACCAGCATGGCCGGGGCCCGCTACTTTGCCGAAACCACCCGGCTGCGCCCGGACTGCGCGATTATCGGCGAACCAACGTCCCTGCAGCCGGTGCGAGCGCACAAGGGCCATATCTCCACCGCCGTTCGCGTCCAGGGCCAGTCGGGTCACTCCAGCGATCCGGCGCGCGGGGTTAACGCCATTGAGCTCATGCACGACGCCATTGGCCGCATCATGCAGCTGCGCGATGTGCTGAAGGAGCGCTACCACTTTGCCGCCTTCACCGTACCCTACCCGACGCTCAACCTCGGATCGATTCACGGCGGCGACGCGTCTAACCGCATCTGCGCCTGCTGCGAGCTGCATATGGATATTCGTCCGCTGCCGGGCATGACGCTCAACGATCTCAACGGGCTGCTGGATGAAGCGCTGGCGCCGGTCAGCGAACGCTGGCCGGGTCGTTTAACCGTGAGCGAGCTCCATCCGCCGATCCCCGGCTACGAGTGCCCGCCGGATCATCAGCTCGTACTGGTGGTTGAAAAACTGCTCGGCGCACAAACCGAAGTCGTCAACTACTGTACCGAAGCGCCGTTTATCCAGACTATCTGCCCGACGCTGGTTCTCGGTCCTGGCTCAATCAACCAGGCCCACCAGCCGGATGAATATCTGGAAACCCGGTTTATTAAGCCGACTCGCGAGCTGATAACCCAGGTCGTGCATCATTTCTGCTGGCACTAAAATCGCGCTTTTCCCGCCCTGTATCCAGGGGCGGGACAGTGACAATTGTCACATTCCCATAAGCAATGCTTATCAAGCGACCTCTGAGTTAAATTTCGCAAATTGCCGCCATTTATTCGTTTGCTGAAGCGATTTCGCAACAATTGACGTGGGGGTTTTTACGTGGCTTTATAAAAGACGGCTGCTTATCCGCGGCTCATCGTTGCCGAGTCGCGGATATAACAAAATAAAATGAGATGGGGTGTCTGGGGTAACATGAACGAACAATATTCCGCTTTGCGTAGTAATGTCAGTATGCTCGGTAAAGTGCTGGGCGATACCATCAAGGATGCACTGGGAGAGAACATTCTTGAACGTGTCGAAACTATCCGTAAATTGTCCAAGTCTTCTCGCGCGGGCAATGAAGCCAATCGCCAGGAACTGCTCACCACGCTGCAAAACTTGTCCAACGACGAGCTGCTGCCGGTAGCGCGCGCCTTCAGCCAGTTTCTGAACCTGGCCAATACCGCTGAGCAGTACCACAGCATTTCGCCAAACGGTGAAGCGGCCAGCAATCCGGAAGTGATTGCCCGTACCCTGAGAAAGCTCAAAGGCCAATCCCATCTCAACGAAGACACCATTAAAAAAGCGGTGGAGTCCCTGTCGCTGGAGCTGGTATTAACCGCCCACCCGACCGAAATCACCCGCCGCACGCTGATCCATAAAATGGTGGAAGTGAATAACTGCCTGAAGCAGCTTGATAACAAAGAGATCGCTGACTACGAGCACCACCAGCTGATGCGCCGCCTGCGCCAGCTGATCGCCCAGTCATGGCATACCGATGAAATCCGTAAATATCGCCCGACGCCGGTTGACGAGGCGAAGTGGGGCTTTGCGGTCGTCGAAAACAGCCTGTGGGAAGGCGTGCCGAACTACCTGCGCGAGCTGAACGAACAGCTGGAAGAGAACCTCGGCTATCAGCTGCCGGTTGATTTCGTACCGGTGCGCTTCACCTCCTGGATGGGCGGTGACCGCGACGGTAACCCAAACGTGACCTCCGATATCACCCGTCACGTGCTGCTGCTCAGCCGCTGGAAAGCCACCGATCTGTTCCTCAAAGATATCCAGCTGCTGATTTCCGAGCTGTCGATGGTCGAGTGTACCGACGAGCTGCGCGAAATGGCCGGCGCCGAAGGGGCACAGGAACCGTACCGCTATCTGATGAAAAAGCTGCGCACCCAGCTGATGGATACGCAGTCGTGGCTGGAAGCGCGCCTGAAAGGACAGAAGCTGCCGAAACCTGCCGGCTTGATTACCCAGAACGAACAGCTGTGGGAGCCGCTTTACGCCTGCTATAAATCCCTGCAGGCCTGCGGCATGGGCATTATCGCCAACGGCGAGCTGCTCGATACCCTGCGCCGCGTGAAGTCATTCGGCGTGCCGCTGGTACGCATCGATATTCGTCAGGAAAGCACCCGCCATACCGAAGCGCTGGGTGAAATGACCCGCTATCTCGGCATCGGCGATTATGAAAGCTGGTCAGAAGCCGACAAGCAGGCATTCCTGATCCGCGAGCTGAACTCCAAGCGTCCGCTGCTGCCGCGTCAGTGGGAGCCAAGCAATGAAACCCGCGAAGTTCTCGATACCTGCAAAGTGATCGCCGAAGCGCCGCGCGGATCCATTGCCGCTTACGTGATCTCCATGGCGAAGACGCCGTCTGACGTGCTGGCCGTACACCTGCTGCTCAAAGAGGCCGGTATTGGCTTCGCGCTGCCGGTTGCTCCGCTGTTTGAAACCCTGGATGACCTGAATAACGCCAACGACGTGATGACCCAGCTGCTGAATATCGACTGGTATCGCGGCTTTATTCAGGGCAAACAGATGGTCATGATCGGCTACTCTGACTCGGCGAAAGACGCGGGCGTCATGGCCGCTTCCTGGGCGCAGTACCAGGCTCAGGACGCGCTGATCAAAACCTGCGAAAAAGCCGGGATTGAGCTGACGCTGTTCCACGGTCGCGGCGGCTCCATCGGCCGCGGCGGCGCCCCGGCGCACGCGGCGCTGCTTTCCCAGCCTCCAGGCAGCCTGAAAGGCGGCCTGCGCGTCACCGAGCAGGGCGAGATGATCCGCTTCAAGTTCGGTCTGCCGGAAGTCACCATCAGCAGCCTGTCGCTGTATACCAGCGCGATTCTGGAAGCGAACCTGCTGCCGCCGCCGGAACCCAAACCGGAGTGGCGAAATATCATGGCCGAGCTGTCCGACATTTCTTGTGAAATGTACCGCGGCTACGTGCGCGAAAATAAAGACTTCGTACCTTACTTCCGCTCCGCTACCCCGGAGCAGGAGCTGGGCAAACTGCCGCTCGGCTCACGCCCGGCGAAACGCCGCGCTACCGGTGGGGTAGAGTCTCTGCGCGCGATCCCATGGATCTTCGCCTGGACGCAGAACCGCCTGATGCTGCCAGCCTGGCTGGGCGCCGGTGCCGCGCTGGAGAAAGTGGTGGAGGATGGCAAACAGAGCGAGCTGGAGACCATGTGTCGCGACTGGCCGTTCTTCTCAACCCGTCTTGGGATGCTGGAAATGGTGTTCTCGAAGGCCGACCTGTGGCTGGCGGAATATTACGATCAGCGCCTGGTGAAACCCGAGCTGTGGGGCCTCGGCAGCGAGCTGCGCGAGCTGCTGTCTTCAGGTATTAGCGTGGTGCTCGATATCGCCAACGATTCTCATCTGATGGCCGACCTGCCGTGGATTGCCGAGTCTATCCAGCTGCGTAATATCTATACCGACCCGCTGAACGTCCTGCAGGCAGAGCTGCTGCACCGTTCGCGTCTGGCGGAAGAGCAGGGCCAGGATCCGGACCCGCGCGTTGAGCAGGCGCTGATGGTCACCATCGCCGGCGTGGCTGCGGGTATGCGTAACACCGGCTAATCTCCGCCCTTCGTCAGCATAAATCCCCGGATAGCGCCGTACGCGCGCTATCCGGGGATTTTTATTAATGGTGCAGCATCTCGTCGACAATCTGCTCTTTATGCAGCGCATAGGGGTAGTACGTCGGCCAGTTATCCATCTCTTTCAGCAGGGACTCCTGCGAATCATTGCCCATAAAAATATGGAAGTGCTGGGATTTTCTCGGGCCAATCGTGTGATCGCTAAACTGGACAAATTTCGGTGCTTTCGAGTCTGCCTGTTGGCACTCAAATAAATAGCGCACGCCCTTCTTGCCGGAAGCATATTGCAGGATCTTATAGCCGGAATAGGCGTACCGACAGGCGTTAACCTCTTTCCCGACGTGGAACTCCATCACGTTGTCTTCAATCCCAATTTGGTCAACGTCGGTGGCATACCCCTTCTTATAATATTCCCGATACTCGGCGACGCTTTTCGCCCCCGCTTTTTTGGCCTTCTGCTCCAGCACCGGATCCAGGTCCCCCTTAAGCAGATATGGATTCACTGATTGCCAGATACCATCCCAGTCGCTTAACGAGCGATCCTTAACGTCTTTATCGGCGAAAATACCTTCGCTGGCCTTAACTTCCGCCTCGGTCAATGCCGGACCGTGGCTGTGGTTCCCGTGAGCAAAAGCCTGGCTACCGGCCAGCAGCATGCCAACGCCAAGCGCAAATACGGGTATCTTTCTGGTCATCACTCTCTCCTGAGTTAACTTTTGCAATAGATAGTTACGATATAACATAACATTTATATTGTGCAACCTCGGATGCGTGCAGATTCGCCCGACTTTGGCCCTTCCCGCGATGTCGGGTATGATAAAAACGTGGGCTTTTTAAGGAGCAGGAATGGACGGCCATCTCAGTCAGCACATCGATGCTTTAATTAAAGGCCCGACGGCAATCAGGCAGGTTCGCTTTACCACCGAGCATCGCCCGGTCTCGGGGCTGGCGCTGCGGGTCGATTTTCCGCGCCTCGACGTTATCCTCGAAGGCCAGCGCGGCGATCCCGGCATCAAGGCCGAGCCCGCGCTGCTTTCCCGCTATGATGTGCTGTATATCCCCGCAGGCGGCTGGGATCTTGCGCAGTGGCAGGCGCCCTGCACCGCATTGAGCATTCAGTTTGGTAAGCAGCAGCTGGAGTTCACCCTTCAGCGCTGGGACGGCGAGACGCTGCATATTGAAGAGAGAGTGCAGACGCCGCGCCGTGGTCCTCGCGTGGGCTCCTTTCTGCTGCAGGCCCTCAATGAAATGCAGATGCAGCCGCAGGAGCAGCAAACCGCGCGCTACATCGCGATCGGCCTGCTCAGCCACTGCGCCGATCTCCTCGGCAGCCAGGTGCAAACCGCTTCCCGCAGCCAGGCGCTGTTTGAAGCGATCCGAAAATATATCGATGCCCGCTTCGCCGAACCCTTAACCCGCGAGTCGGTCGCCGAGGCGTTCTATCTCTCCCCCAACTATCTCTCTCATCTGTTTCAGAAATGCGGACCGATGGGCTTTAACGAATACCTGAATCATGTGCGTCTCGAGCAGGCCCGAATGCTGCTAAAAGGCCACGATATGAAGGTTAAGGATGTCGCTCACGCCTGCGGCTTTGCCGACAGTAACTACTTCTGCCGCCTGTTTCGTAAAAATACCGAACGCTCGCCGTCAGAATATCGTCGCCAGTATCATAGCCAGCTGACGGAAAAGCATCCGCCGACGGAAAACTAGATTTTTGTAAGTTCTTTATAGCAACCACGCCCCGGTTCTCTCCCGATGTGCCAGGCAGCGACGAATAAACGTGATCTAAATCACTGTTACCCGCAATGCGTACATTTATCCAGTTTTTGGCAAATTTGTCATCTGGCGACCCGCCGGGCCCAGGCCGTATCCTTATCTCAACGTCACTGAATTACGCATTGAGGAAAGGTTATGGAACTCTATCTGGACACCGCGAACGTAGCAGAAGTTGAACGCCTGGCACGCATCTACCCGCTGGCCGGAGTAACCACCAATCCGAGCATCATCGCCGCGGGAAAAACGCCGGTTTGGGACGTTCTGCCCCGCCTGCAAAAAGCCGTTGGCCCGGATGGGATCCTGTTTGCCCAGACCATGAGCCGTGACGCGCAGGGCATGGTTGAAGAGGCAAAACGTCTCAGTAACGCCATACCCGGCATTGTGGTAAAAATCCCGGTCACTGCCGAAGGCCTCGCCGCGATAAAGCTGCTGAAAAAAGAGGGTATCACTACGCTCGGTACCGCGGTCTACAGCGCCTCTCAGGGTCTGCTGGCGGCGCTGGCCGGGGCAAAATACGTCGCGCCTTACGTTAACCGCGTTGACGCCCAGGGCGGCGACGGCATCCGCATGGTACAGGAGTTGCAAACCCTGCTGGAGCTGCACGCGCCGGGCAGCAAAGTGCTGGCGGCCAGCTTTAAAACTCCGCGTCAGGCGCTCGACTGCCTGCTGGCCGGATGTGAAGCTATCACCCTTCCTTTAGACGTAGCGCAACAAATGCTCGGCACGCCCGCGGTAGAGTCAGCAATAGAGAAGTTTGAGCAAGACTGGAATAGCGCTTTTGGAAATCTGAACCTGTAACCCGATCGGCGAACCGCCCGCGGGCGGTATCACGGTCATCCAGGAGGAATAGAAATGGATCGCATTATTCAATCGCCAGGCAAATACATTCAGGGTGCAAATGCTATCACCCGCCTCGGCGGCTATCTCAAACCGCTGGCCGAGCGCTGGCTTATCGTTGGCGACAAGTTTGTGCTGGGCTTTGCCGAAGAAAAGCTGCGTCAAAGCCTGACCGAAGCCGGCCTGGTCGCCGAAATCGCCCCGTTTGGTGGCGAATGTTCGCATAATGAAATCAATCGCTTACGTGATATGGCAGGCTCAGCCCGCTGCAATGCCGTACTGGGTATCGGCGGTGGAAAAACGCTGGATACCGCAAAAGCATTAGCACATTTTATGAATCTACCGGTGGTGATTGCCCCCACCATCGCCTCCACCGACGCCCCCTGCAGCGCGCTCTCGGTTATCTATACCGACGAGGGCGAGTTCGACAGCTATCTGATGCTGCCGCGCAACCCAAATATGGTCATTGTTGATACCCAGATTGTTGCCGGCGCTCCGGCGCGCCTGCTGGCAGCCGGTATCGGCGATGCGCTGGCCACCTGGTTTGAAGCCCGCGCCTGTTCACGCAGCGCCACCACCACCATGGCCGGCGGGAAATGCACCCAGGCGGCGCTGGCGCTGGCTGAACTCTGCTACCACACGCTGATTGAAGAGGGAGAAAAGGCGATGCTGGCTGCGGAACAGCATGTTGTCACGCCGGCGCTGGAAAAAGTGATCGAGGCCAACACCTACCTTAGCGGCGTCGGCTTTGAAAGCGGCGGCCTGGCAGCCGCACATGCGATCCACAACGGCCTGACCGCCCTGCCGGACGCCCATCATTACTATCACGGTGAAAAGGTCGCCTTCGGCACGCTGACGCAGCTGGTACTGGAAAACGCGCCGGTAGAAGAGATTGAAACCGCCGCCGCGCTGTGTCACAGCGTGGGCCTGCCGCTCACCCTGGCCCAGCTGGATATCAAAGAGGATATTCCGGGTAAAATGCGCATCGTTGCCGAAGCCGCCTGCGCGGAGGGAGAAACTATCCATAACATGCCTGGCGGAGCCACGGTGGATCAGGTTTACGCTGCGCTACTGGTCGCCGACCAGTACGGCCAGCGTTTCCTGGAGGAGTGGGAATAAATAAAAATGGCCCTCGCAGAGGGCCATTTTTTTACACCGCCGGGCGCACGCCCAGGGTGTGGCAAATCGCGTAGCTCATCTCCGCGCGGTTTAAGGTGTAAAAGTGGAAATCCTTCACCCCTTCGCGGCTTAAAATTTTGACCATGTCCATGGCGATGTTCGCCCCCACCAGCTGGCGAGTTTCCGCATCATTATCCAGACCTTCAAACATTTTCGACATCCACGTTGGAATGCGCACGTTAGTCATGTCGGCAAATTTCTTCGCCTGCTTGAAGTTGGATACCGGCAGAATGCCCGGAATAATTTCGACATCAATCCCCGCGGAGACGCAGCGATCGCGAAAGCGCAGGTAGCTTTCAACATCAAAGAAGAACTGGGTGATCGCGCGGTTCGCGCCGGCCTCAACCTTACGCTTCAGGTTCAGCAGATCTGCCTGGGCGCTTTTCGCTTCCGGGTGCACTTCCGGGTAGGCCGCCACTGAGATATCAAAATCGCCCACCTCTTTCAGCAACGTCACCAGGTCCGCGGCATACATATCCGGCTTACCGCTGCCCGGCGGCAGATCGCCGCGCAGGGCGACGATATGGCGGATCCCGTTGTTCCAGTAATCCTGGGCAATCGTGCGCAGCTCGTCGCGGCTGGCGTCGATACAGGTCAGGTGCGGTGCCGCCTCAAGACCGGTACGCTCTTTTATGCCTTTGATGATGCTGTGGGTACGGTCGCGTTCACCGGAGTTAGCGCCGTAGGTCACCGAAACAAATTTTGGCTTCAGGCTGCTTAAGCGATCGATGGATTTCCACAGGGTTTGCTCCATTTCACTGGTCCGCGGCGGAAAGAATTCAAAGGACACATTAATCTGGCCCTGCACTTCTGCCAGGCTCTGATTCAGGGCTTCCCGCTGATTGGCGTGAAAAAAGCTCATACCTTACCTCATCAATCGCATTTTATTGTTTGTTGTGTTGCGAACTTCTATACGTTTAGACGTCCAGATGTAAAAATGACGGAAAAGAGCCCGGGCGTCAATAGAAAAATCAGCGTAAAGAGTGAGGAATATTCAGGGAAGATGAAAATGATTCACGTCGTTTATGCTAAACGCCATAGGGGTCGGCGCTAAGCTAATGATTCCTCAAGCAAGGAAAGCAGCCACACGCGCAAAGCGTCATTCTGCGGCAGCGTGACCACGCCCAACGCCAGCGGAAAATGCAGGCTGGCCTCATCCAGCGGATAAAAGACCACCCCCTGACGCTGAATAGCGGCAAAGGATGCCGGCAGCAAAATCATCCCTTCCCCACGCGCGATGCGGGCCAGCAGAACGTCATGCTCCGCAGGCTCT
Source organism: Klebsiella sp. 18074 (assembly GCF_902705905.1). Classification (NCBI taxonomy): domain Bacteria; kingdom Pseudomonadati; phylum Pseudomonadota; class Gammaproteobacteria; order Enterobacterales; family Enterobacteriaceae; genus Klebsiella; species Klebsiella sp. 18074. The sequence continues at coordinate 20,857 of NZ_CACSIS010000039.1, forward strand.
TCCACGTAGGCAGGCGTATACCCCGCCCGTTCAAACATCCGCCGGGTGTAGTCAAAAAATGCCGGATTGCGCTCGCGTTTAAACCAAAACAGCGACCGATGGTTAAAGGCCCTTAGGGCCAGCCCGGCGACGCTGGATTCCGGCCATGACGCCGGCAGCGCGGCGATCAGCGGCTCCTGATAGGGCAAGGGGGACAGAACCAGCCCGCTGGCATCGAGGGGGAGCGCCACCAGCGCCGCGTCCAGCCTGCCCTTACGCACCTGCTGCGCCAGGGATGGCGAGCCGTGACGGCTCATCTGCAAAGGGCGGCCACTCTCCCTCAGAGCGGCTTCGGCAGCGGTAAACACGCCCTGTTCAAAGGCGGTCGTCAGCCCGATCCGCAGCGGCGGCTGCCCGCTATCGGAGAGCTGGCCCAGTGCGGTTAAGGTTTGCTCCTGTAGCGCCAGCAGAGGGCGAATGATATCCAGCACCCGCTGCCCCTCCTCCGTGAGGATCAGGCCCCGGGTATGGCGCACGAATAGCGCGGTCCCCAGCTGCTCTTCCAGGTGACGGATATGACGGCTGAGCGGCGGCTGCGAGATAAATAAGCGCTGCGCCGCCCGGCTAATATTGTTCTCATCCGCCACCACGGCAAAATAGCGCAGCAGGCGAAGATCCAGAGAAGAGAGGCGTGAATTTGTCATACCGAAAAGGTATCACGAAAAGGGTATTACTCAAGTCCGGCAAACTTTCTTAACCTCCTCATCACACCCCACATTATGAGGAAAGATCGTGACTTCAGAACGTTTTACTACCGGTATGGAAATGCTGCAGCGCGTTGACGGTAAGGGCGGAGAGGCCGTTGTTAACAGCCTGAGCGACATCGCCCCTGATTTTGCCCGCTATCTGGTTGAGTTCCCTTTTGGCGATATTTACGCCAGGCCCGGGCTCGATTTGCGCAGTCGAGAAATCGCCACTATTGCCGCGCTGACCGCTTTAGGCAATGCGGCCCCGCAGCTAAAGGTGCACATCGCAGCCGGGCTGCACGTCGGCCTGACGCAGGAAGAGATCGTTGAAACGATCATGCAGATGGCGGTGTATGCCGGATTCCCGGCCGCCCTCAACGGGCTGTTCGCCGCAAAAGAGGTGTTCGCCGGGCGCTAGCGGCAAAAGAGACCGGACGGGCGTCCGGCCTCTCAGAGAGGGAGATTACAGCAGCTGCGCCAGGCGATTAATATCCGATTGAATCGCGCCGGCGGTCACATCGCGCCCCGCGCCCGGGCCGCGGATCACCAGCGGATTATCACGATACCAGCGGCTATCGATAGCGAACACGTTATCGCACGGCAGCAGCGCCGCCAGCGGATGCTCCTGGCGCACGGCTTCAACGCCGACGCGCGCCTTGCCATTGGCGTCAAAACGCGCGACATAGCGCAGCACCAGGCCCATTTCACGGGCGGCCTCAAGGCGCTGCAGCATCTGCTCGTTCAGCTCTTCGCCATTCTCAAAGAAGTGATCGACGGACCCTTCCTCGCAGTGCGCCGGCACCAGCGATTCCACGCGCACCTGGTCAGGCTCGATATCATAGCCCGCCTCACGCGCGAGGATCACCAGCTTGCGCATCACGTCTTTGCCCGAAAGGTCAACGCGCGGATCCGGTTCAGTTAGCCCCTGCTGCCATGCCTGATCGACCAGGTCGGTAAACGGCACCGTCCCGTCAAACTGCAGGAACAGCCAGGAGAGCGTCCCGGAGAAAATACCGCTCAGCGCCAGAATGGTATCGCCGCTGTCGATCAGGTCACGCACCGTGTGGTTTACCGGCAACCCGGCGCCAACGGTGGCGTTGTAGAGCCAATGACGCCCCGTTTTCTCAAACGCGTCGTGAATCTGACGGTATTTATCGCTGCTGCTGGCCCCGGCCAACTTATTGGCGCTGATCACGTGGAAACCGTGGCTGGCAAAATCAAGGTACTGATCCGCCAGCTGTGCGCTGGCGGTCACGTCCAGCACCACTAAATCGTCGTACGGGTGGGCACGCATCCACAGGAACAGCGATTCTTCATCCTGCTCAACGGCTTCATCATGGAAGAAGGCCAGCGCGCGGCTGGCGTCCAGCCCTGCGTAATTCAGCAGGCTGCGGCGGCTATCCACCACCCCGGCGAGAACAAACTCAAAGCCGGTGCGGGCGGAAAGCGTGGTTTGCTCACGAGCAAACAGCTCCAGCCAGCGGGAACCGATGTTGCCTTTGCCAAACAGCACCAGACCAATACGCTTTTCCGCGCGGAACAGCGACTGGTGCAGGCCCTGAATCAGGCTCTCGGTTGGGCCTGCGCGCAGCACGGCAACCAGGCTAATCCCCTCTTCAGATTGCCAGGTAAACTCAACCGGCTGCCCTTTCAGCTGCTGCCAGAAGCGGTGGCAGTGCAGCGGATTGCGGGTAACGCCCGCGCCAACCATCGCCACCAGCGCCAGCTTCTGACGTAAACGCAGCTCGCCAGGCAAACCGGCTTCGTCGAGCAGCCGCAGCGCGCTGTCCGCCACTTCGGCGGTATAGCAGAACTGCAGCAGCTTGCGGTCGGCATGCACGCCAACGGCCAGCGGCCGCAGCTGGGCGCGTTTAAAGATAAGATCCAGCTCCTTGTGCGCCAGCTTGAAATCCTGGCCCGCGGGCACCTGGAACTCAATCAGGCACACGTCGTCATGGCTGGTGACGATCCGCGCCCCGGTCCCGGAAGCCAGAACGCGTTCAATACGGGTAGAACCCTGCTCAGGGGTGTAGCTACAGCGCAGCTGCAGGTCGATATCGCTGCCGGAGACCGGCTGGAGCGTACGCGCGTGCAGCACCGGCGCCGCCAGGCGAGCCAGCTCGCTGGCTTCATCCAGGCGCAGCAGCGGCAGCAGGCAGGCATCCTTCACTTTACGTGGGTCGGCGCTATAGACGCCGGCGACGTCGCTCCAGATAGTGACGCGGGACGCGCCGGCCAGAGCACCGATTTGGGTGGCGGAATAGTCGGAACCGTTACGGCCCAGCAGCACGGTTTCTCCGGCGTTGTTACGCGAGATAAAGCCGGTCACCACCAGACGTTTGTCCGGATGCTGCGCCATCAGCTGCTGCAGTAGCGGGTAGGATAAACCTTCATCCACCTGCGGCTGCGCCGAACGCTCGGCGCGCAGGAAGCTGCGCGCATCAAGCCACGCGGCCTCCAGCCCCAACTGGTTGAGGACCGCGGCCATCAGGCGCGCGGACCAGACTTCACCGTGGCCAACTACTTCAGCGTATACCGCATCGGTGACGCCGCTATCCAGTAGACCCGCCAGTCGTTCAAGATCGTGAATAAAGGTCGAGATAAGCGTGTCGGCAGCGTCTGCCGACAGCAGACCGGAGATCAGCTCCATGTGATATCGACGCAGCGACTGCTGTACCTGATGCGCAGAGAGGCGATCGGTCTGACTGAGCTTCAGCCAGCTAATCAGCTGGTTGGTGGTGCTGCCAGCGGCGGAGACAACCATCATGTCGCCTGCCTGCGAGTATTCCGTCATGATCCCCGCGACGCGCAGGTAACATTTCGCATCCGCTAAACTACTCCCACCAAATTTGTGCAGCTGACGACCCTTCGCCCCTGCCTGCGCAATCACACTCATGTTTATTCCTCGTTTGCTGCCCGGAAGCCATTTTCCAGGTCGGCAATTAAATCTTCACCATCTTCAATACCGGTCGAAATACGCAGAAGCGTTTCTGAGATCCCCGCAGCCGCGCGCGCTTCAGGCGCCATGCCTGCGTGGGTCATCGTCGCAGCGTGAGAAATCAGACTTTCTACGCCTCCCAGCGACTCCGCCAGCGTAAATAGCGATAATCCGCTCAGGAAACGACGCAGCGTCTGCTCATCGCCATCCAGCTCGAAGCTTAGCATCGCACCAAAACCTTTTTGCTGACGCGCAGCAATCTCATGCCCCTGATTTTCCGGCAGAGATGGATGATACAGTTTTTTCACCAGCGGCTGGGTTTTCAGATAGTCGACGATCGCCTGCGCGTTGCGCTGGGCCACCTCCATACGCGGGGAAAGCGTACGCAGACCGCGCAGCAGCAGGTAGCTATCGAAGGCCCCGCCGGTGACGCCAATGTTATTCGCCCACCATGCCAGTTCGGTGACAGTCTGCGGATCTTTGGCAATCACCACGCCGGCGACAACGTCTGAGTGACCGTTCAGGTATTTGGTGCACGAATGCAACACCAGATCGGCTCCCAGCGCCAGCGGATTTTGCAGTGCCGGGCTCAGGAAGGTGTTATCCACCACGCTCACCGCCCCCGCTTCACGCGCCAGCGTGCAGATTTTCGCAATATCCACCACTCTCAGCAATGGATTACTTGGGCTTTCAACCAATACCAGCTTCGGTTTTTCCGCCAGCGCGGCGCTCAGCGCCTGCTCATCGTTTTGATCGACAAACAGCACGCGGTAGCAGCCGCGTTTCGCCAGGCTATCAAACAGACGATAGCTGCCGCCGTAGCAGTCATGCGGCGCCACCAGCAGATCGCCCGGCTTCAAATAAACGGTGGTCACCAGCAGAATAGCCGACATGCCGGTATTGGTCAGAACCGCGCCCGCGCCACCTTCCAGCTCCGCCAGAGCGCGCTGTACCACGTCACGCGTTGGGTTACCGCGACGGGAATAGTCATGGGCACGAGGTTCGTTAAAGCCGGTGAAGTTATAGGTGCTGGAAAGGTGGATCGGCGGGACAACGCAACCGTACTGTTCGTCGTCATTTAAACCGCTACGCACTGCGATGGTGGCCTGTTTACGCGTCATGTTGGGCAGTTCCTGGGCTGAATCGGTGAAATGTCAGACTCCAGAGTAATCATTGTCACAATAGACGTCAATACATCTGGACATCTAAACTTCTTTGCGTATAGATTGAGCAAACAGGAAATAGCCGTTAAAATTATATGCATTAGCGCACATCCGTATCGGCTTATCTCATGTCAGAAAGACGACTCATGCGGTAAACTACGCGCGATTATGGCCCGGACTCAAGATTCAGGCCCTTAACTAATGACTAGAGGATTAAAGGTATCTCATGGCTGAATGGAGCGGCGAATATATCAGCCCATACGCTGAGCACGGTAAGAAGAGTGAACAAGTAAAAAAAATTACGGTTTCCATTCCTCTGAAGGTGTTAAAGATCCTCACAGATGAACGCACGCGTCGTCAGGTCAACAACCTGCGTCACGCCACCAACAGCGAGCTGCTGTGTGAAGCGTTCCTGCATGCATTTACCGGTCAACCGTTGCCTAACGATGAAGACCTGCGTAAAGAACGCAGTGATGAAATTCCGGAAGCGGCGAAACAGATTATGCGTGAGATGGGCATCGACCCGGATACGTGGGAATACTAAGCCAATAAAAAAGGGCAGAAGAAAGCTTCTGCCCTTTTTTATGGTTCATCGCGTTTGGCGGCGAGAGAAACAAAAAAGCCGCCCTGAGGCGGCTTCTTCTTCCGGCAACTTACTTGCTGCTGCCCGGTACGCTGAAGCGCTTGTTGAAGCGGTCAACACGGCCACCGGTAGCAACATCACGCTGTTTGCCAGTGTAGAACGGGTGGCATTTACCGCACACGTCGAGGTTCAGGTCGTGACCTACGGTAGAGCGGATTTTCATGACGTTACCGCAAGAGCAGTTAGCAGTAACTTCTTCGTATTTCGGGTGAATATCTTTTTTCATGGGAGAACCTCAGTTAAGGCCGCGTCGCTCTTCCAGCCCTAACGCCAGACACCACGCGATGTTAATAATTTCCCGTAGACTTTCCGCCGTGCGGAACTCATGGGTAATAGTATACGCTTTGATACTGCACGAAGCACACCAAAGGCGGCGAATCATACAGAATTTGACCGACGGATGCAAACTGATCCGCGAGCCCTTATCACAATGTGTATACTAACCGGCCAGATTTCAAGTCAGGAAGATGACATGCCCGTCGCCCACGTAGCCCTGCCCGTTCCGCTGCCCCGTACCTTTGACTATTTGCTCCCTGAGAGCATCACGGTTAAAGCGGGCTGTCGCGTGCGCGTGCCGTTTGGCAAACAGGAGCGTATTGGCATTGTCACCGCGATTAGCGAACGCAGCAAGCTGCCGCTGGACGGGCTCAAGCCGGTCGCCGAAGCGCTGGACGCCGAGCCGGTCTTTTCTTCCTCTATCTGGCGGCTGCTGCTGTGGGCGGCCGACTACTATCATCACCCGATTGGCGACGTGCTGTTTCACGCCCTCCCCATCGCCCTGCGCCAGGGAAAACCAGCCAGCGCGACGCCGCTGTGGTACTGGTTCGCAACCGAGCAGGGCCAGGCGGTAGACATCAACGGCCTCAAGCGTTCACCGAAGCAACAGCAGGCCCTGGCCGCGCTGCGTCAGGGAAAAATCTGGCGTCATCAGGTGGCGGAGCTCGAGTTCAGCGATGCGGCGCTGCAGGCGCTGCGCGGGAAAGGGCTCTGCGAGCTGGCAAACGAAGCGCCGGCCATCACCGACTGGCGGACGAGCTTCACCGTCCCCGGAGAGCGGCTGCGCCTGAATACCGAGCAGGCCACCGCCGTCGGCGCGATCCACAGCGCCGCTGACCGCTTTTCCACCTGGCTGCTGGCGGGGATCACCGGCTCAGGAAAAACCGAAGTTTATCTGAGCGTGCTGGAAAACGTGCTGGCGCAGGGTCGCCAGGCGCTGGTGATGGTGCCGGAAATCGGCCTGACGCCGCAAACCATCGCCCGCTTTCGCGAGCGCTTTAACGCTCCCGTTGAGGTCCTGCACTCCGGACTTAACGATAGCGAACGCCTCTCGGCGTGGCTGAAAGCCAAAAACGGCGAAGCGGCGATAGTTATCGGCACCCGCTCGTCGCTATTTACCCCGTTTAAAGACCTCGGGGTGATCGTGATTGATGAAGAGCACGACAGCTCCTATAAGCAGCAGGAAGGCTGGCGCTATCACGCCCGTGACCTCGCGGTGTGGCGCGCCCATAGCGAGCAAATCCCGATTATTCTCGGCTCGGCAACCCCGGCGCTGGAGACGTTACACAACGTTCGCCAGGGCAAATATCACCAGTTGAAGCTAACCAGGCGCGCGGGTAACGCCCGTCCTGCCCAGCAGCACGTGCTGGATTTAAAAGGCCAGCAGCTACAGGCGGGGCTCTCTCCGGCGCTTATTGCCCGAATGCGTCAGCACCTGCAGGCCGATAATCAGGTCATCCTGTTTTTAAACCGTCGCGGCTTCGCCCCGGCGCTGCTGTGCCATGACTGCGGCTGGATTGCCGAATGCCCGCGTTGCGACAGTTATTACACCCTGCACCAGGCGCAGCATCATCTGCGCTGCCACCACTGCGACAGCCAGCGGCCTATACCGCGTCAGTGCCCTTCCTGCGGCTCGACGCATCTGGTGCCGGTAGGGCTCGGTACGGAGCAGCTGGAGCAGGCGCTGGCGCCGCTGTTTCCCGAGGTGCCAATATCCCGCGTTGACCGGGATACGACCAGCCGTAAAGGGGCGCTTGAACAGCATCTCTCCGATATTCATCGCGGCGGGGCGCGTATTCTGATTGGCACCCAGATGCTGGCAAAGGGTCACCACTTTCCGGATGTCACCCTGGTCTCTCTGCTCGACGTCGATGGAGCGCTGTTTTCCGCCGATTTCCGCTCGGCGGAGCGCTTCGCCCAGCTCTATACCCAGGTATCAGGCCGCGCGGGGCGCGCCGGGAAACAGGGCGAGGTTATCCTCCAGACCCACCATCCTGAGCATCCGCTGCTGCAAACGCTGTTATATAAAGGCTATGACGCCTTCGCGGATCAGGCGCTCGCCGAACGCCTGGCGATGCAGCTGCCGCCGTGGACCAGCCACGTGCTGATTCGTGCGGAAGACCATAACAACCAGCAGGCACCGCTGTTCCTACAGCAGCTGCGTAACCTGCTGCAGGCCAGCCCGCTGGCCGACGATAAGCTGTGGGTGCTTGGCCCGGTTCCGGCGCTGGCGCCAAAGCGCGGAGGCCGCTGGCGCTGGCAGATCCTGCTGCAGCACCCGTCGCGCACTCGCCTTCAGCACATCGTTAGCGGTACGCTGGCCCTGATCAATACGCTGCCGGAAGCGCGCAAGGTGAAGTGGATGCTGGACGTCGATCCTATTGAAGGTTAAGCCTTCTCTTGCGAGGCGGATCGAAAAAATTCAATGCTCATCACGTTTTTCATGAAAATTCTGTAACTCTCCGCATCGACTATCTGCTAAAAATGTTGTTGATGTCAGATCACAAGGGATGTGTCTGCGCCAGTCAGCGAGGAGAAAACAGGTGAAGCCCAAAAAACAGGTGGTTGCCGCCACGATGAAAGACGTCGCCCTGAAGGCTAACGTTTCAACGGCAACCGTATCCCGAGCGTTAATGAATCCCGATAAGGTTTCACAAACTACCCGTAATCGGGTGGAGCAGGCGGCGCTGGAAGTCGGCTATTTGCCGCAGTCGCTCGGGCGAAATATGAAACGCAACGAATCGCGCACGATTCTGGTGATTGTGCCGGATATTTGCGATCCTTTTTTCAGTGAAATCATCCGCGGTATCGAAATCACCGCTGCGGAACAGGGGTACCTGGTGCTGATCGGCGACTGCGCCCATCAAAACCGTCAGGAAAAAACCTTTATCGACCTGATTATTACCAAGCAGATCGACGGCATGCTGCTGCTCGGCTCCCGGCTGCCGTTCGATGCAGGCGTGGAGGAGCAGCGCAATCTGCCGCCGATGGTGATGGCAAACGAGTTTGCGCCAGAGCTCGAGCTGCCCACGGTGCATATCGACAACCTCACCGCCGCCTTCAACGCCGTCAACTACCTGCACGAGCTGGGGCACAAGCGTATAGGCTGTATCGCCGGTCCGGAAGAGATGCCGCTGTGCCACTACCGTCTGCAGGGCTACGTCCAGGCGTTGCGCCGCAGCGGGATAACCGTCGAGCCGCAGTATATTGCCCGCGGTAATTTTACCTATGAAGCCGGCTCTAACGCCCTCGAGCAGCTTTTATCGCTGCCCGTGCCGCCAACGGCAGTGTTCTGCCACAGCGATATTATGGCGCTGGGGGCTCTGTCGCTGGCAAAACGCCGTGGCCTGAAAATTCCTGACGATTTGTCTATTATTGGTTTCGATAACATCTCTTTGTCTGAATTTTGCGATCCGCCATTGACGACCGTTGCGCAACCGCGCTTTGATATCGGCCGCGAAGCGATGCTGCTATTGCTGGACCAGCTGCACGGTCACAGCGTCAGCAACGGCTCGCGACTGCTTGACTGCGAGCTGATCGTTCGTGGCAGTACGCGAAAAATCAGAGCATAACCATCAGGCTTTCGGGCCTGCTCTTCTGGTCAAAGGCCCGCCGCTTAAGTAACATGGCGGGCTGACGAATGAATAAGACAGCGAAACGATAGTGGCACAACGAGATTATGTACGCCGCAGCCAACCGGCTTCTTCGCGGCGCAAAAAGAGCAACACCCGAAGCTCAAGGAACAAGCAAAGTAGCCTTTCTGCTATTTCACCTACCATGGTGGCAATCGCGGCGGCAGTGCTGGTGGCCTTTATCGGTGGACTGTACTTCATCACGCACCACAAAAAAGAAGAAGCTGAAGCGCTGCAAAACCGCCAGGCGGCAGGTAACGGCCTACCGCCGAAGCCGGAAGAGCGCTGGCGCTATATTAAAGAGCTGGAAAGCCGTCAGCCTGGCGTACGTGCGCCAACTGAACCGACGGCCGGTGGCGAAGTGCTGAAGCCTGAACAGCTGACCAACGAACAGCGCCAGCTGCTGGCACAGATGCAGGCCGATATGCGCCAGCAGCCTACTCAGCTGACCGAGGTGCCGTGGAACGAACAGACCCCGGCGCAGCGTCAGCAGACGCTGCAGCGTCAGCGTCTGGCTCAGCAGCAGGCTCAGCAGCAGCAGTGGGCGCAAACCCAGCAGCAGCCGCGCGTACAGCAGCGGGTTGCAGAACAGCCGATCCCGCAGCCAAAGCCGGTACAGCAGCCGAAACAAACGGCGGCAGCGCCGCAGCCGTATCAGGATCTCCTGCAGACGCCAGCGCATACCGCAGCGGCGCCTAAAACACAGGCGGCCGCGCCGGTTGCGCGAGTTGAAGAGGCGCCAAAAGCCGCAGCCGAGAAGAAAGACGATCGCAGCTGGATGATCCAGTGCGGCTCCTTTAAAGGGGCTGAACAGGCGGAAACCGTCCGTGCTCAGCTGGCCTTTGAAGGCTTTGCCTCGCACATCACCACCAACAACGGCTGGAATCGCGTGGTCATTGGGCCGCTGAAAGGCAAGGAAAATGCCAACGACATGATCGGTCGCCTGAAAATGGCCGGGCATGCAAACTGCATTCGTCTCGCCGCCAGGGGTTGAAACCCTCAAAATCCCCCCCATCTATAATTGCATTCCGCCCCGCGTAAAGCGCGGGGCCCCTATTCCGCTTTTGTAACCAAGGGGTCTGCTCGTGACAACAATAGTTAGTGTTCGCCGTAACGGCCATGTGGTTATTGCCGGTGATGGCCAGGCCACGCTGGGCAACACTGTAATGAAAGGCAACGTGAAAAAGGTCCGCCGTCTCTATAATGACAAAGTGATTGCGGGCTTCGCCGGCGGCACTGCAGACGCCTTTACGCTGTTTGAACTGTTTGAACGTAAACTGGAAATGCACCAGGGCCATCTGGTCAAAGCCGCCGTTGAGCTGGCGAAGGACTGGCGTACCGATCGCATGCTGCGCAAGCTGGAAGCGCTGCTGGCGGTAGCGGATGAGAACTCGTCCCTGATCATCACCGGTAACGGTGACGTGGTGCAGCCAGAAAATGATTTAATTGCTATCGGCTCCGGTGGTCCCTACGCCCAGGCCGCTGCTCGCGCTCTGCTGGAAAATACCGATTTGGGCGCTCGCGACATCGCAGAGAAGGCGTTGAATATTGCAGGCGATATCTGCATTTATACCAACCATTTCCACACCATCGAAGAATTAGCCTCTAAAGCGTAAGGATCTCCCATGTCTGAAATGACCCCACGCGAAATTGTCAGCGAACTGGACAAGCATATTATTGGTCAGGACGCCGCTAAGCGTTCTGTCGCTATCGCCCTGCGTAACCGCTGGCGCCGCATGCAGCTTAGCGAAGAGCTGCGCCATGAAGTTACGCCGAAAAACATTCTGATGATCGGCCCAACCGGCGTCGGTAAAACCGAAATCGCGCGTCGCCTGGCAAAGCTGGCCAACGCGCCGTTCATCAAAGTTGAAGCAACCAAATTCACCGAAGTGGGCTATGTCGGTAAAGAAGTGGATTCCATCATCCGCGATCTGACCGATGCGGCGATCAAAATGGTCCGCATGCAGTCCATCGATAAAAACCGCTACCGTGCGGAAGAGCTGGCGGAAGAGCGCATTCTTGACGTGCTGATCCCACCGGCGAAAAATAACTGGGGCCAGGCTGAGCAAACTCAGGAGCCGTCCGCGGCGCGTCAGGCATTCCGCAAAAAACTGCGCGAAGGCCAGCTCGACGATAAAGAAATCGAGATTGACCTTGCCGCTGCGCCGATGGGCGTAGAGATCATGTCCCCTCCGGGCATGGAAGAGATGACCAGCCAGCTGCAGTCCATGTTCCAGAACCTGGGCGGGCAGAAGCAGAAGCCGCGGAAGCTGAAAATCAAAGACGCAATGAAGCTGCTGATTGAAGAAGAAGCGGCCAAACTGGTTAACCCGGAAGAGCTGAAGCAGGACGCTATCGACGCGGTCGAGCAGCACGGTATCGTATTTATCGACGAGATCGACAAAATCTGTAAGCGCGGCGGCAATAGCTCCGGCCCGGACGTGTCTCGTGAAGGCGTCCAGCGCGATCTGCTGCCGCTGGTTGAAGGCTGTACCGTCTCAACCAAGCACGGCATGGTGAAAACTGACCACATCCTGTTTATCGCCTCCGGCGCATTCCAGGTGGCCAGTCCGTCAGACCTGATCCCTGAACTGCAGGGTCGTCTGCCGATTCGCGTCGAGCTGAAAGCGCTGACTACCGAAGATTTCGAGCGCATCCTGACCGAGCCGAACGCCTCGATTACCGTACAGTATAAGGCGCTGATGGCCACCGAAGGCGTGAGCATTGATTTTACGCAAGACGGCATCAAGCGTATCGCTCAGGCGGCATGGCAGGTCAACGAAACCACCGAGAACATCGGCGCGCGCCGTCTGCACACCGTCCTGGAGCGTCTGATTGAAGAGATCTCCTACGATGCCAGTGAAATGAACGGCCAGAGCATCACCATTGATGCTGAATATGTCGGTAAACATCTCGATGTTCTGGTGGCAGATGAAGATCTGAGTCGTTTTATCCTATAATCCGGTTCAATATATTTTCATCACTATAGATGGGGCTATAGATACACGAAATCATTCAAGCTGCGTCAAGGCGGCTAGCCTGAGAATCTCCGGGAGCTTACTCAAGTAAGTGACCGGGGTGAGCGGGCGAAGCCAACAAAGAGGCAGTTTGAAGGATGACGGGTATAGCCCCATTTTTATTGGCCGGAACCTATGACTGAACAACCGATAAACCGCACCCAGGCCTGGCTGGAAAGCCTGCGCCCAAAAACGCTGCCTCTGGCCTTTGCCGCCATCGTTGTCGGTACGACGCTTGCCTGGCACCAGGGTCATTTCGATCCCTGGGTGGCTCTGCTGGCGCTGATTACCGCCGGTCTGCTGCAAATTTTATCTAATCTGGCGAACGATTACGGCGATGCGGTAAAGGGCAGCGACAAGCCCGATCGCATAGGCCCGCTGCGCGGTATGCAAAAAGGGGCGATCAGCCAGGCGCAGATGAAACGTGCGCTCATCCTCACCGTGGTGCTGATTTGTCTTTCCGGACTGGCTCTGCTGTTTTCCGCCTGGCAAACCATGGCCGATTTTATTGGTTTTATGGTTCTGGGTAGCCTCGCCATCGTCGCGGCAATCACCTATACCGTCGGCACCCGCCCTTATGGCTATATCGGCCTTGGCGATATTTCGGTGCTGGTCTTCTTTGGCTGGCTGAGCGTGGCGGGAAGCTGGTACCTCCAGGCCCACACGATTGCCGCCAGCGTCTTCCTGCCCGCAACGGCCTGCGGCCTGCTCGCGGCGGCGGTGCTCAATATCAATAACCTGCGCGATATTGATAGCGATCGGGAGAACGGCAAAAACACCCTGGCCGTGCGCCTTGGTCCAATCAACGCCCGGCGCTACCACGCCTGCCTGTTAATCGGCGCTCCGCTGTGCCTGGCGCTGTTTAACCTGCTTTCTCTGCACAATCCGTGGGGCTGGCTGTTTATCGTCGCTACGCCGCTGCTGGTGAAGCAGGTGCAGTTTGTCATGCGCGAGCGCGAACCGGTGGCCATGCGCCCAATGCTGGAACGAACGGTAAAAGCGGCTCTGTTAACCAACCTGCTATTTGTCATCGGGATTATTTGCAGCAAGCTGCTGGGTTAACTGACAAATATCAATTAACAATTGATGATTTTGCCAACAATGGGTTTCGCGAGATATACTAAAAACTCTCGCAGCAACTGAACGTTAAGCCTATGAAATACGATACTTCCGAGCTTTGTGACATCTACCAGGAGGATGTCAACGTAGTGGAACCTCTGTTCTCCAATTTTGGAGGGCGGTCGTCGTTTGGTGGACAAATCATCACGGTGAAATGTTTCGAGGATAACGGGTTGCTATACGATATGCTCGAACAGAACGGCCGTGGTCATATTCTGCTGATCGATGGCGGCGGTTCCGTCCGACGGGCGCTGATTGACGCAGACCTGGCGCGTCTGGCGGTGCAGAATGAGTGGGAAGGACTGGTGGTTTACGGCGCGGTGCGTCAGGTAGACGATCTGGAAGAGCTGGATATCGGCATCCAGGCGCTGGCAGCCATTCCCGTAGGTGCCGCAGGTGAAGGCATCGGCGAAAGTGACGTCCGCGTCAACTTCGGCGGCGTGACCTTCTTCTCCGGCGATCATCTGTACGCCGATAATACCGGCATTATCCTCTCAGAGGATGCGCTGGATATCGAATAGCCCGCCCAATAAAAAAGGCCTTCTCTCTGAGAATAATGCCGATCGTTTAAGAGTACTTGAACGATCCTGCCAGTAAGAGACAATCCGGGAACAGCCCTCTGTTCCCGGATTTTTTATACCTGAATGAACACCACCTCCTATGGAGGTGGTCAGCAAAAAGTTGGCTCTGCCAGTAATGCTACTCATGGGAAAATCCGAATCTGTTATCCCCATAACTGATAAGGATTTAACCATGAGTAGATTC
>NZ_CACSIS010000040.1:0-33324 GCF_902705905.1 Klebsiella sp. 18074
TCAGAACAAACAGTGCAGCGGCTGCGCCCGGCGCTAGATTCGTCGATGAGTTAAGAGGTTATGCCCGTCAGTTAAGCGAATGACGGGCATTTTTGTCTCACCCGCCGCGGCACTCCCCGCCTGACAAAACCGCAATGATGAACGTCAGGTGGCAAAAAGGCATGCAGCAGGGCCCTGGCTCCCCGCTGAAATCGGCGAACCGAAGGCCGGAAGACAAGGGCTGGCCGCCAGGGATGGCGGCAAGAGGCGAATCGAGACAGGAGCGAGCCCCGGAACGGGCGAGCAGGTCGAGTTGAGCCGACCGCAGGCTGCAGGCCGGGAGGTGAGCGCAGTGCGCAGCACCGATTTCCGTGCGGGACCGCGGGGATTGTTAAGGGGAAGACGGTTATCTTCCCCTTAACCCGGTCACCTCGCGCCGAGGCAGCATGTTCTGCCGGGCATCTGGTGAGCGGAACGTCTCCCGGCCGACAAGCCGCAGACCTCGTGGACTAACCCTTAACCCGGTCGCCAGGCCAGCTGACCCGCGTTTCGGCCCCGCTTGTTACTAGTGACCGGCCGAGGGGGCGCCCGGCGCTCCGGCACGGCTGAACGGCGGACGGGCAAACCAGATAACCACGATCAGCGCCATAAAGCCCCAGCCTAACACCCAGAAGTAGTCGATGGTCGACATCATATAGGCCTGCTGCTCGATGGTTTTATCGATCAGCGCCATATGCTGCTGGGTCGCTCCGCCCATCTTCTCCACGTAGTCCACCGCCGCCGGATTATAGGCGGAGACGCTTTCGGTCAGGTTGGCATGGTGGAACACCTCCCGCCGCGACCAGATCCAGGTGGTCAGCGATGAAGCGAACGATCCCCCAAGAACACGGAAAAATGTCGCCAGCCCCGACCCTTCAGCCACTTCGGCACCGTTAAGATTCGACAGTACGATGGTGGTGATCGGCATAAAGAAAAACGCCACGCCGATCCCCATAAACAGCTGCACTTCGGCGATGGTGCGGAAATCGACATCGGTATTGAACTGCGCGCGAATAAGGCAGGACGCCCCCATGGTCAGGAACGAGAGCGAAGCCAGAATACGCAGATCGAAATTATTGGCGTAGCGGCCAATAATCGGCGTCATCATCAGCGGCAGCACGCCCATCGGCGCGGCGGCAAGCCCGGCCCAGATGGCGGTGTAGCCCATCTGGGTTTGCAGCCACTGCGGCAGAATAATGTTGATGGCAAAGAACGCCGCGTAGCCCAGGGTCAGCGAGATCGTACCGATAGCGAAGTTACGGTCCTTAAACAGCCGCAGGTTGACTATCGGATGGCGCTCGCCCAGCTCCCAGATAACGAACGAAACCAGCGAAATCGCCGAAATCGTCGACATCACCACGATATGGATTGAGGCAAACCAGTCGAGGTCGTTGCCTTTATCCAGCACCACCTGCAGCAGACCGACGCCAAGCACCAGCAGCGCAATGCCGATGTAGTCAATCGGCGCATGGGTGGTAGTCTCTTCACGCTCGCGCATCTGCGTCCAGACCACAATCGCGGCAAAGATGCCGATCGGCACGTTGATGTAGAAAATCCACGGCCAGGAGTAGTTATCGGTGATCCAGCCGCCGGTAATGGGGCCGACAATCGGCGCCACAACCGTCACCATCGACAGCAGCGCGAGCGCCATGCTGCGCTTGCTCGACGGGAAGATAACCAGCAGCAGCGTCTGGCACATCGGGAACATCGGCCCAGCGAAGAAGCCCTGCAGGGCGCGAAAGATAATCAGCTCGGTCATACTGTGGGCAAACCCGCACAGGAACGAGGTCAGGGTGAACATCATCACCGAGCCGATAAACAGCTTTAGCTGGCCGAAGCGCCGGGTAAACCAGCCGGTCAGCGGCAGCGCAATGGCGTTACACACCGCAAACGAGGTAATAACCCACGTCCCCTGATCGGCACTCACCCCTAGGTTGCCGGCGATCGTCGGCAGCGCCACGTTGGCAATCGTGGAGTCCAGCACCTGCATAAACGTGGCCAGCGACAGCGCGAGCACCGCCAGCCACATATTGGGCGGCGTAAATGCGGCCTTATCTTGCATAACGTCTCTCTTAACGGGCGCCGGCGGCTACCGCTTTGCTGTTGTCATGAAGGATTTTAGCCACCAGCTGGTCCGCCTGTTCCAGCGGGTTCTGATACACATCCGTGGTGAAACGCGGGGCGCTAACGGTTTGCTGCGGCAGCAGATGGCCGTCGGTATCGCGAATATCAACGCGAACGTTCATCGACAACCCCACACGCAACGGGTTTTTCTGCATATCATGCGGGTCCAGCGTGATGCGCACCGGCAGACGCTGGACGATTTTGATCCAGTTGCCGCTGGCGTTCTGCGCCGGCAGCAGCGAAAACGCGCTGCCGGTGCCGATGCCCAGGCTCTCAATGGTGCCGTGGTACTCCACGTCGTCGCCGTAGAGATCCGCGCTTAGCGTCACTTTCTGCCCCAGGCGCATCGCGCTCATCTGGCTCTCTTTGAAGTTGGCATCGACCCACACCTCATTCAGCGGCACGATAGCCATCAGGGTGGTCCCGGAATCGACGCGCATGCCGAGCTGGACCGCGCGTTTGGCCACAAAGCCGCTGACCGGCGCAACGATGGTGCTGCGCGAATTATCCAGATAGCGCTGACGCAGCGTGGCTACCGCGCTTTTAATTTCGGGATGGCTGTCGATAACCGTATCATCAACCATCGCGGTGTTGGTGCGTAACGCCTCCTGAGCGGCGGCTAAGTCGCTCTGCGCGCTGGTGACCGCGTCGCGATAGTGGGAGAGATCTTCCGCCGCGATGGCGCCGCTCTGAAAGATTTTCTGCCGCCGGGCGTAGTCGTTTTGCGCCGTCTGCAGGGCAACCCTTTTCGCCGCTACCTGCGCGCGGTAGTTATCCGCCGTGCTGTAGAGCCCGCGAACCTGGCGCACGGTGTTAGCCAGATTGGCCTCCGCCTGCTGCAGCGCAATTTCGGTATCGCTCGGGTCGAGCAGCACCAGCGGCTGCCCCTTCTGCACAAAATCCCCCTCGTCCACCGTGACCTGGGTCACCGTGCCGCCGATTTGCGGAGTGAGCGTCACCTGGTTGCCGTTAACGTAGGCATCGTCGGTCGATTCATAGTAGCGTGCATACAGCAGGTACCATGCCAGGCCGCCGCCGGCGGCCAGCAGCAGAATAATCAGTAAAATAATAAAGTTGCGTTTGCGCTTGCTGCCGCGCTCGGCGTGCTGTGCAGGTGTGGTTTCCATCTTGTCCGGACCTTCTTAATACGTTAGCGATGAGGAGCAACAATTTCGTCTGGCAGCATTTTTGTCATTAGCTCTACCAGTAAACGAGACTCGTCGGGGGTCAGTCGGGCGGTAAGGTCGCTGATGATTGACGCCAGCGCTTCATTAACAAAGCGCTCGCAAATCAGCTCGCCTTTGCCGGTCAGCGCCAGCACGACCTGCCGCTTATCCTGCGGATTAGGTGAACGGTTGATGAGATCGCGCTTGACCATCCGATCCACCATGCGGCTCATCGCCCCGGCGTCCATGACCAGATTTTTGCTGATCTCAACCGGACTGGTGACGCCCTTATAGATGCTGATCAGTACCTTAAACTGGGCGGCAGTGATATCCATGCCGGAGAAGTACTGGCTAATGAGCTGATCTTTATACTGGTTTGCCAGATGGATTAATAAACCCAGATGGAACTTGTTATTGATAATACCCGGATGCTTATTCATGATATTTGCCTGGTCAATAATTACAAATGAAATTACTGACCAGGCATTTATTTGTCAATGTCGTGTCAAGAAGATCGCACATTTTGTCAGCCCGCCCCTGCACGGATCGCGTCACCAGCCGCAATAACCGCCCCCTGTGGTCCATTTTCTGTCGGCGCTTGTATTCGCTTATCGCTGGTCTATGCTCAAATCAGAGTCTGCTCAGCGTGTCGCGTTGAGCAACTGAAAAATAACAATAATTTCTAATTTTTTGGGTGCAGCATATGAACAGGATACCGATGTTATTGTTGGCATGGCTTTCGCTGTGCCTGGCCTTCCCGCTGTCGGCGGCGGAACCCCGCCAGCAGCCCACCCCGCGCGAAGATGCCCGTACGGTCAAAATCTTCCACCAGCCGATTGTGATGCTGCAGGCTACTTTCGGGCAGACCACCCCCGAAGAGCGCGTGCTGCGGATCCGCAATATGCTGCGGGCCTTCACCGAAGCCGATATCAGCCAGCCGCTACAGGTGGTTCCGGTCACGCGTTATAACCAGCAGGGCCGTTTGTTTCTGATGAACGGCAAGCCGATTATGATGTTGAGCCAGGCGGACCTTGATGAAGGTGATGACCTGACCCTTGACCAGGCGACGCAGCGCGTACTGGCCAGAATGGAGGCACAGCGCAGCTCGCTGCGTGAACAGTACAACAAAACCTATCTGGCACTGGCTGTCGTGAAGGTTCTCGTTGGCACCCTGGTGCTGGCTGCGATCTACTACGCGGCCTGGCGTTCCTGGCGCCGGGTGCGCCGCTTCTTTCATCTGCGGATCCTTGAAAAGCGCAGCTGGATCCCGCAAAGCTGGCGACGTTTCCTTGGCAATATCGAAACCAAACTGTATGCCCTGCTGATGATTCTGCTGGGCATCCTCGCGCTTTACGCCTGGCTGAGCTGGGCGTTTGGCCTGTTTCCGTGGACCCGGGTGTGGAGTGAATCGCTTGGTGACTGGTCGGTGGGCGTCCTGAAGGAGATCGCGCTGTCAATCGCCTCCGCCCTGCCAGGCCTGATGATCGTGCTGATTATCCTGCTGATCACCTGGTTTTTTATCCGTCTGGTCAAACTGCTGCTGAGCCAGGTGGAGGCCGGACGGCTGCACATTCCCGGCCTGCATCCGGAAACCGTCGGCGCCACCCGCAAGCTGATCTCGGTAGCGATCTGGCTGTTTGCCCTTTCGGCAGCCTATCCCTTCCTGCCCGGCGCTAATTCACTGGCTTTTAAGGGAATTAGCGTCTTTTTCGGCCTTATGTTGACCCTGGGTTCCGCCGGCGTCATGAACCATGCCATGAGCGGGCTGGTGCTGATTTACTCCCGCGCGTTGCACAAAGGGGATGTAATCCGCATTGCCGATAACGAGGGTAAAGTCAGTGAAATCGGTATGCTGGCGACCAAAATCATCACCCGGGAAAACTACGTGGTGACGGTGCCAAATGCGGTGGTCGTCAGCGGAAAAATTACCAATCTCAGCGCGTCAAACAACGACACCGGCGGCAACGGTATTAACCTCACCACCGGCGTGACCATCGGCTATGACACCCCGTGGCGTCAGGTGCAGGCCATGCTCGAGCTGGCGGCACATCGCGCGCCGGGCATCGATCACCGCCAGCCGCCGCTGGTTCGCCAGTTGGGCCTGATGGACTGGTATGTCTCCTACGAGCTGCAGGTCAGGCTGCTGGCGGAAACCTCGCTGTCCGACGCCCGTACCGCGCTGCACAGCAATATTCAGGATGTTTTCAATGAATTTGGCGTCCAGATCATGTCGCCGAACTTTGTGATGCAGCCGAAGGGATCGGTGGTGGTGGCGAAAGAGGACTGGTATGCCGAACCGGCGCTGGCGCCGCAGCAAGATGATGTGAAATCAGTGTAACGTCATTGCTGGCCGGCTCGCGCATTGCGACCGGCCAGCACCCTCAGGATTAAGCCGTTTTACCGTCCAGCTCATCGAACACCTGCTGCGCCAGATGCAGGGTGGCGTTGGCCGCCGGCAGGCCGCAGTAGAGCGCCGAGTGCATGATCAGCTCTTTCAGCTCCTCGCGGGTGACGCCGTTATTAAACGCCGCCCGCAGATGCATTTTCAGCTCCGCCTCGCGGTTGAGAGCAATCAGCATCGCGATGGTGATCATGCTGCGGGTGTGATGGTCCAGACCGGGCCGGGTCCAGGTTTCGCCCCACGCGTAACGGGTAATAAAATCCTGAAACTCTTCATTGAGCGGGGTCAGATTGTGCAGCGTGCGGTCAACGTGGGCATCGCCCAGCACTTTGCGACGCACCTTCATACCCTGCTCATAACGCGCCTTATCATCCATGCTGTTCCCCCTGGAAGAAGCCCAGCAGCGCGGCGCTAAATTCGGCCGGCGATTCGATACTGGAGAGGTGCGATGCCGCGACCACCACCACCTGCGATGCCGGGATCTGTTGATGCAGGAAGTTGGCATCCGCCACGGTGGTGACAGGGTCACTTTCCCCGGCGATAATCAGCGTCGGCACGCTGATTTGCCCGACTTCTGCCCGCAGGTCAGCGCCCGCCAGCGCTTCACAGCAGGCGGCATAGCCCTCGACATCGCTATGGGTCAGCTGATGGCACAGGGATTCGACCACCTCCGGCGCCTTCTGGCGAAAGGCGTGGCTAAACCAGCGATCCGCCGCACCGGCGGCCACCACGTCCATCCCCTCCTGACGTACGGCCCGCGCCCGCGAGAGCCAGCTGGCCTGATCGCCAATGCGCGCTGCGGTGTTGGCCACCGCGATACCGTAAAAACGTTCGGGCGCAAAACGTCCCAGCCACAGCCCGGTCAGGCCGCCCATGGAGATACCGCAGAACCAGGCTTTGGCGATATTGAGCTGATCGAGCAGCTCGATGACATCTTCGCCAAGCTGCGCCAGCGTCACCTTGCCGGATTTGCTGGTTTTACCATGGCCGTGAGTATCGTAGCGCAGCACGCGGAACTGGCGAGTTAAGGCCGCGAGCTGCGGCTGCCACATTTCGCGGGTCGTGCCCAGCGAGTTCGAAAGCACAATGACCGGCGCGCCTTCCGGCCCGTCCAGCTGATAATCAAGGTTCATGCCGTTGCTCCTTGTAACGCGCCAGCACCTGGCGCACAAAATAGTCGGCGCTGCCGGTGGCCGTGGCCGGATCCAGCAGCTGCGTTAAACGGGAAGTCGGGAGATGCTGGCTGACCTGCGGGTCGTTCTCCAGCAGCGTCAGCAACGGGCGGGATTCGTCGATTGCCCGCCGACACAGCGCCTCAATGCAGTGGTGGGCATCGGCTTTGCCGATAAACTCCGCCAGCGCCAGGGTCACCGCTTCCGCCATAATCAACCCGTGGGTGATATCGAGGTCGGCGCGCATTTTCTGCGGGAACACCTGCATGTCGCGAACCAGGATCTCGCTCTGCGCCAGCGCGCCGCCGACGAGGGTAATCAGCTCCGGGAGCGTCTCCCACTCTGCCTGCCAGCCGCCGAGCGCGCGCTCATGCTGCTGGATCTGGCTGGCGTACAGCGTCGCCACCAGACCGGGCGTGCGCTGGGCGGCCGTTAAAATGGCGCTGCAGGCGATCGGGTTGCGCTTGTGCGGCATGGTGGAGGAACCGCCGCGCCCTTCTGCTATCGGCTCGCCCACTTCCGCCACTTCGGTCTGCATCAGTAACGAGAAATCGTTGGCAAATTTGCCGAGAGTGCCGCACAGGCCGGCGAACCAGGCGCCGACCTCCAGCAGCCGGTCGCGCTGGCTGTGCCACGGGGTGTCCGGCAGCGCCAGGCCAAGCTCGGTCGCCAGCCGCCCGGTGACCTCCGGTCCGTGCCCTTTTAGCGAGTCGAGGGTGCCCGCCGCGCCGCCAAACTGCAGCACCAGCACCCGCGGGCGCATCTCCCTCAGCCGCTGCTGCCAGCGCAGCAATGCATCCAGGGAGCCCGCCAGCTTCAGGCCGAAGGTCACCGGCAGCGCGTGCTGCATCCAGGTCCGGCCCGGCATCACGGTGTGTTGATAGCGCTCTGCCTGCTGAGCGAAAGCGTCGATCAGCCGCTGAAGCAGCTGGTCGGTGTCGTCGAGCGCGCCGCGCAGCTGTAGCACCAGGCCGCTGTCGATAGCATCCTGGCTGGTGGCTCCCCAGTGAACATAGCGCGCGGCCTCAGCGTCGTGCGCTTTGACCCTGGCCGTCAGCTGTTTTACCAGCGGGATCGCCAGATTACCGGCGTTAGCCGCCGCCAGCCCGAGAGCGGGAAAATCGATCTGCGCCTGCTGGCAGGCGTTGACTACCGGCGCAACGGCCGCCTGGGGCACGATGCCGCAGGCGGCCTGCGCGCGGACCAGCGCCGCTTCAAAATCCAGCATCCTCTGTACCCGCTGTGCGTCGCCAAACCAGTCGGTCAGCGGACTGCCGCGCAACATTGGGGTCAACAAGCTCATTCGCGCTCCTTACACTCGTTCAATAATCAGCGCAATCCCCTGGCCGACGCCGATGCACATGGTGCACAGCGCATAGCGGCCACCGCTGCGACGCAGCTGGTAGGCCGCAGTCATGGCCAGACGCCCGCCAGATGCCCCTAAAGGATGGCCGAGGGCAATCGCGCCGCCGTTGGGATTGACGTGCGCCGCATCATCCGGCAGCCCCAGATCGCGGGTAACAGCCAGTGCCTGAGCGGCGAACGCTTCGTTCAGTTCAATCACGTCCATCTGGCCCAGCGTCAGTCCGGTCAGCGCCAGCACTTTACGTACTGCCGGAGCCGGACCGAAGCCCATAATTCTTGGCGCGACCCCGGCGGTCGCCACGCCGACAACGCGCGCCAGCGGCTGCAGGTCGTTCGCCATCAGCGCCTGCTCGCTGGCCAGCAGCAGCGCGCAGGCCCCATCGTTGACCCCGGAGGCATTCCCGGCGGTCACCGAACCGTCCGGCCGCACCACCCCTTTGAGTTTCGCCAGCGCCTCAGCGGAGGTGCTGCGCGGATGCTCATCCCGGGTAAACAGCAGCGGTTCGCCTTTCCGCTGGGGGATAGAGACGGCAATCAGTTCGTCGTCGAAACGCCCGGCTTCCTGCGCCTGAGCGGTACGCATCTGGCTGCGCAGCGCAAAAGCATCCTGATCGGCACGCGAGATGCCAAAATCTGTCGCCACGTTTTCGGCGGTCTCCGGCATCGAATCCACGCCGTACAGCGCTTTCATCCGGGCGTTGATAAAACGCCAGCCGATGGTGGTGTCTTCAATCTGCATGTTCCGGCTGTAGGCGTTCTCGGCCTTACCCATCACGAAAGGCGCCCGCGACATGCTCTCTACGCCGCCGGCAATCATCAGCTGAGTTTCGCCGCTTTTAATGGCCCGCGCTGCGACGCCGATCGCATCAAGACTCGAGCCGCACAGACGGTTAATGGTGCTGCCCGGCACCGTTTGCGGAAGTCCGGCCAGCAGCAGCGCCATGCGCGCGACGTTGCGGTTATCTTCCCCGGCCTGGTTTGCACAGCCATAAATCACGTCATCGATGCGCGAAGGATCCAGCCCCGGATTGCGCTCCAGCAGCGCCTTGAGCGGCAGCGCACCTAAATCATCGGCGCGCATCGGCGCCAGGGTGCCCGCAAAACGACCGAAGGGTGTACGCACCGCATCACAGATAAATGCCTGATTCATCATAGGTTCCTTACGCGCTTTTCGCCAGATGTTCGAAGGTCAACGCCACCGGAGTGATGCGCTGCAGCTCCTCAAAAGAGAGGCCGTTGAAGATTTCCCGCACCACCGGGCCGCCGGGGGTGATATCGATAACCGCGAGATCGGTGTAAATTCGGCTGACGCAGCCAACGCCGGTGAGCGGATAGCTGCAGTGTTCAACCAGTTTGCATTCGCCGTCGCGGGTCAGGTGGTCCATCATCACGAAGACCTGACGCGCGCCGATGGCCAGATCCATCGCCCCGCCCACCGCCGGAATCGAATCCGGGGCGCCGGTGCTCCAGTTGGCGAGATCGCCGGCGGCAGAGACCTGGTAAGCGCCCAGCACGCAGATATCGAGGTGGCCGCCGCGCATCATGGCAAAGGAGTCGCCGTGGTGGAAGAAACAGCCGCCTTTGAGCAGCGTGACGTACTCTTTCCCGGCGTTAATCAGCTCCGGATCCTCTTCGCCGGGCTGCGGCATGCCGCCCATGCCCAGCAGGCCGTTTTCACTGTGCAGGAACACCTCTTTATCCGCGGGCAGATAGTTGGCGATGCGGGTCGGTAAACCGATACCGAGGTTCACATAGGCCCCTTCCTGGATATCGCGTGCCACGCGCTGGGCCATTTCATCACGAGTTAATTTTTGCATCGCTGGCTCCTCAGGCGCTTTGTGCGGTAACGGTGTTTTCCAGCGAGAAGACGCGCTGGACAAAAATCCCCGGAGTAATGATATTTTCCGGATCCAGTTCGCCAAGGGTGACCAGACGGGAGACCTCAACGATGGTGGTTTTGGCGGCGGTCGCCATGATCGGGCCAAAGTTGCGCGCCGCTTTGCGGTACACCAGGTTGCCCCAGCGGTCGGCGTGATGGGCCTTGATCAGCGCAAAATCGGCCTTAATCGGATATTCGAGAACGTAGTGGCGCCCGTCGATTTCGCGGGTCTCTTTGCCTTCCGCCAGCGGCGTGCCGTAGCCGGTCGGGGTGAAAATCGCCCCCAGTCCAGCTCCAGCGGCCTGAATACGTGCGGCCAGATTGCCCTGCGGAACCAGCTCCAGCTCGACTTTGCCGCGACGATACAGGTCGTCAAAAATCTGTGAGTCTACCTGACGTGGGAAAGAGCAGATCATCTTGCTCACCCGTCCGGCCTTCAGCAGCGCCGCCAGGCCCACCTCACCGTTGCCCGCGTTGTTGTTGATGATGGTTAGGTCGCGGGCGCCCTGCTCAATCAGGGCATCAATCAGGTACGTTGGCTGACCGGCGGGACCAAAACCGCCGATCATGATGGTCGCGCCGTCGTGGATCCCGGCGATGGCATCGCTTAGCGTCGACACGCTTTTATCAATCATCAGGTCGCTCCTTTATGTGCGGTAATCGCACTCATATACGTTGTTCGCACAAAATGTGACCCGCTTAACGATGTTGGTCAAGGGCGATAATCGAAATATGGTGCGATAATCGAACATCGTATATCTTTAGCGAAAGAATGTGATCGATGGCAAATATGGAGAACAAAATGGAGAAGCATCCAGACGATTTACTGACCGGCGATAGCGACCCGTTTAAGGGTGACCCGAACTTTATGGCCTCGCTGGCACGCGGGCTGGAGGTGATTCAGGCATTCACCCCGCAGCGCCCGGCGCTGTCGATCTCACAGATCAGCCAGAAGACCGGCATTCCGCGCGCGGCGGTGCGCCGCTGCCTCTATACGCTGGGCAAGCTGGGGTTTGTCTATGCCGAAGATGGCAAGAATTTTCAGCTGCGCCCGCGCATCCTCGCCCTGGGCCACGCCTGGCTGGCCTCAACCCCGCTGGCGCGTTCGGCCCAGCCGGTGCTCAAGCATCTGAGCGAAATGCTTAACGAATCCTGCTCCATCGCCACCCTCGACGGCGACGATATTCTCTACATTGCCCGCGCCTCCAGCTCGCGCATTATGACTATCGATCTGGATATTGGCAGCCGCCTGCCGGCCTGGGCCACCTCGATGGGCCGGGTGCTGTTAAGCCATCAGCCGGAGGAGAAGCTGAACGATATGCTGGGCCGGGTGACGATGATTCGCTATACCCCGCAGACGGTGGATTCGGTGAATAAGCTGCGCGCCGAGCTCAAGCGCGTCCATCAGCAGGGCTATGCGCTGAACGATCAGGAACTGGAGATGGGGCTGCGCTCGCTGGCGGTGCCGCTGTTTAACCCACAGGGACAGGTTCAGGCGGCGCTGAACGTCGGCGTCCATGCCGGGCAGGTTTCAACTCGCGAAATGCTGGATCGGGTGCTGCCCGAGCTGCAAAAAGCGGCCCGGGAGCTGACGCTGCTGCTGCGCTAGCGGCTGCGTTTGGCGTGGCGCTCCCAGTTTTCCTGCTTTGCCTCGGCGGATTTGCGCAGGGCGACGTAGCACGCCCCGCTGCCGCCGTGATGGGCTGAGGCGACGCAAAACGCCTGCACTTCGGTAAGTTCTTCCAGCCAGCGTGCCAGGTAGCTGCGAATAATATTGGGGTGAGCATTGTCGTCGCGCCCTTTGCCGTGAACAATCAGCACGTTGCGCAGCGACTCCTTCTGCGCCTGGAGCACAAAGGCAAACAGCATTTGCCGACACTTCTCGACCGGCTGGCGCAGCAGATTGAGGCTCGCCTGCTGGCTGTATTTCCCCAACCGCAGCTTGTCCAGCACGCCGTTTTGCAGCCCTTCGCGTTTAAATTCCAGCGGCGTCGCCAGCGGCACAATATCGAGATAACCGGTGGTGAGAATATTATCCAGCTGCAGGATATCCAGACGCTGCACCGGGCGGCTATTGCGCTCGGGATGCCAGTGCACGTCATTCCCGCGTTTCAGCGGCTGGACATCTTCCATGGCGCCAAGAAATAGCGATTTGTCGTCAAGATTCATGAGCACTCCTCCGGCTACTACCGAGGGCTACTATAGCCGCCGTACCCTGGCGGCTCAATGCGTTTGTCGACAACCGCGGGCAAAGTGAAGCGTGGCGCTTCAGTCAGGAAACTGGTGACGGCTCTGGCGACGAAACTGAGTGATCAGCGATGCGGTCAGCGGCGTCTGGCGCATATCCCGCCGCTGGATCAGGTAATAGGTTGCTTTGGGTAACGTTTCGCGCACGTTAATCATCACCAGCTTGTCGGCAATCATCGGGTCGCTCCCCAGCTCCACCGGCAAAATGCTGAGAAAATCGCTCTGCACCACCAGGCTGATGCAGGAGGAGAAAGTTTCGCACACGATGCCGACATGGGGGATCTGCGCCCGGTGGCTGAACAGATCCTGGAGCTGTTTAAAGTAGCTGCCGCGCGGCGTCGGCATGGTCCAGCTGTAGTCCAGCAGCGCATCGATTGAGGTGGCCTGCGCCGCGGGGTGCCCCGTACGTGCGAAGACCGCAAACGGCTTTTCAAACAGCTTTTCAAAGCTGAATTCGTGGTCGTAAGGGCCGGGATAGTAGGTATTGATGGTGAAGTCGAGTTCGCCCTGACGCAGTTCGTTGATCATCGACAGCAGCTGGCCTTCCATGATCCGCACCTTCACCAGCGGGTGCTGCTGATGGAAACGGCAAATCACCGACGGCATCAGCGAACGCGCGACGCTGGCGCCCAGACCAATATTAATCTGCCCGGTCAGCGCCCCCTGGCGTTGCAGCAGATCCTCCTGCGCCGCCCGCAGCTCCTCAATAATCAGGCTGGCATGCTGATAGAAGCTTTCGCCATTCTCCGTCAACGATACCCCCTGGCTGCGGCGCACGAACAGCTGAGCCGACAGCCCCTCTTCCAACTCTTTAATCGCCTTGGTCAACGCCGGTTGCGACAGCGCCAGGGTGCGGCTGGCACCGCGAATGCTGCCCTGGCGCGCGACCTCAACGAAGGTGCGAATTTGATGAAATTTGATCTGAAAAGACATCGTCGTGGTGATAACCGTTGTTTATCAAACAGAAGAAAATGGCATCTACTGTAATGCAAACTGTTGTGGCAACGTAAGAATGTGCTGACGAAAAACCCGCCAGTGATAAGTAAAAGCTATCACACCGTGAACAACATCACATTTTTAAATATGACAGGACCTGGTTATGCCGCTACTCAATGAATACATCCACCAGCTGGTGCCGGAAATGACGCAATGGCGTCGCGATTTACACCACTATGCCGAGTCCGGCTGGCTCGAGTTTCGTACCGCCAGCAAGGTCGCTGAGATCTTACATCGGCTGGGCTATGACCTGGCACTGGGCCGCGATGTCATCGATGCCGGGAGCCGAATGGGATTGCCGGATGAGACGACCCTCGCCAGCGCCTTTTTACGCGCCCGTGAACAGGGTGCGCCGGAGCCGTGGCTGAGCGCCTTTGAAGGCGGCTTCACCGGGGTGGTCGCGACCCTGGATACCGGGCGCCCCGGGCCGACGCTGGCCTTTAGGGTCGATATGGACGCCCTCGACCTGAACGAGCAGACCGATGACCATCACCGCCCGTACCGCGAGCATTTTGCCTCCTGCAATCAGGGGATGATGCACGCCTGCGGCCATGACGGCCACACCGCAATTGGCCTCGGACTGGCCCACGTGCTGAAGCACTATGCCGACCGGCTAAACGGGGTGATTAAACTGATCTTCCAGCCTGCCGAAGAAGGCACCCGTGGGGCGCGGGCGATGGTCGCGGCGGGGGTGCTCGATAACGTCGATTACTTCACCGCGATTCATATCGGCACCGGCGTGCCGGTCGGCACGGTGGTGTGCGGCGGGGATAATTTCATGGCGACCACCAAATTCGACGTTGAGTTCGCCGGCGTCGCGGCGCACGCGGGCGGCAAACCGGAAGACGGTCGTAACGCCCTGCTTGCCGCCGCCCAGGCGGCACTTGGTCTGCACGCTATCGCCCCACACAGCGCGGGGGCCTCGAGGGTCAACGTCGGGGTGATGCAGGCGGGTACCGGCCGCAATGTGGTCCCTTCCGGCGCCCTGCTCAAAGTCGAAACTCGCGGTGAAACCGAAGCCATCAACCAGTATGTCTTTGAGCGGGCGCAGGCGGTGATCGACGGCGCCGCGGCGATGTACGGTGCTAGCGTCAACGTCCGGCTGATGGGGGCCGCTACCTCCAGCGTGCCTTCACCGGCATGGGTCAACTATCTGCGCGAACAGGCCGCCCAGACCCCGGGGGTTGAACAGGCCATCGACCGTATCGCCGCTCCGGCTGGCTCGGAAGATGCCACCCTGATGATGGCCCGGGTGCAGGAGCAGAACGGCCTGGCCTCGTACATGATTTTTGGCACCGAGCTCAGCGCCGGGCATCACAACGAACGGTTCGATTTCGATGAGAACGTTATGGCCATGGCCGTTGAAACCTTAGCGCTCACCGCCCTTAATTTTCCCTGGCACCGAGGTGTGTAATGGAGAATATCTATCGCTTTGTCGATGAGACCATCGACGCCCGCGCAGCTGAATTTAGCGCCATCGCCGATGAGATCTGGGATCACCCGGAAACACGCTTTGAAGAGTTCTGGTCCACCGGGCGGCTGGCGGCGGCGCTCGAAGCTGAAGGTTTTCAGCTTACCCTTGACGCCGGCGGGATCCCCAACGCCTTTATTGCCAGCGTCGGTCACGGCAAACCGGTTATCGCCCTGCTGGGTGAATACGACGCGCTGGCGGGGCTGAGCCAGCAGGCGCACTGCGCGCATCAGACCAGCGACACGCCGGGTGAGAATGGTCATGGCTGTGGTCATAACCTGCTGGGTACCGCCGCCTTTGCCGCCGCCGTGGCTGGCAAAAACTGGCTGCAACAGCACGGCGGCAGCGGCACCCTGCGTTTCTACGGCTGCCCTGGCGAAGAAGGCGGTTCCGGCAAAACTTTTATGGTTCGCGAAGGCCTGTTTGACGATGTCGATGCCGCCTTGACGTGGCACCCGGAAGCCTGGGCCGGCATGTTCAGCACCAGCACGCTGGCCAATATTCAGGCGGCCTGGCGCTTCAGCGGTACCGCCGCCCA
Organism: Klebsiella sp. 18074; assembly: GCF_902705905.1. NCBI lineage: Bacteria > Pseudomonadati > Pseudomonadota > Gammaproteobacteria > Enterobacterales > Enterobacteriaceae > Klebsiella > Klebsiella sp. 18074. The sequence continues at coordinate 15,378 of NZ_CACSIS010000040.1, forward strand.
TGCCGCGAATTCGCCGCATCTTGGCCGCAGCGCCCTCGATGCCGTCACCCTGATGACCACCGGCACCAACTTCCTCAACGAGCACATCATTGAGAAAGCCCGCGTCCACTATGCCATCACCGACAGCGGCGGTATTTCGCCGAACGTGGTGCAGGCGCAGGCAGAAGTGCTCTATTTAATTCGCGCGCCGGAGATGGCGGATGTGCAGCAGATCTACGCGCGCATCGAAAAAATCGCTCAGGGCGCCGCACTGATGACCGAGACCACCGTCAGTTGCCGCTTCGAAAAAGCCTGTTCCGGCTATCTGCCGAATCGCACGCTGGAAGCGGCAATGTATGAGGCGGTCTGCCGCTTTGGCACCCCATCGTGGAGCGAGGAGGATCGCGCCTTCGCCAGCGAGATCCGCGCGACCCTCAGCGAAAACGACCGCAACAACAGCCTGAACAATATCGCTATTACCGGCGGTGAAGCGGGAAAAACCTTTGCCCGCCGCCATCGCGATACCCTGCTGGCAGACGAAGTCGCCCCCTGGAGCGCGACCGACAACATCCTGGCAGGATCGACCGATGTGGGCGATGTCAGTTGGAAAGCCCCGGTAGCCCAATGTTTCAGCCCCTGTTTTGCCATCGGGACGCCGCTGCACAGCTGGCAACTGGTGAGCCAGGGACGAACCGCCATTGCCCACAAGGGCATGCTGCTGGCAGGAAAAGTGCTGGGGGCGACGGCAATTCGCCTGCTCAGCGACCCGGCGCTGCGACAAGCCAGTCAGCAAGAACTGGCGCGGCAGCTGGCGGAGAGACCCTATTACTGCCCGATCCCGCAAAACGTGACACCGTCACCTTTAAAATAATAAAACAATAACCAACACAACAACATAACAACCGACACAACGACGACTGAGGAATGCCCATGAGTATGTCATCCATCCCGTCGCCTTCCCCCAGCGGGAAGCTATATGGCTGGGTTGAGAAGGTCGGGAATAAGGTCCCGCATCCTTTTTTGCTGTTTATCTATTTGATCGTGGCGTTGGCGCTGGCTACCGCCGCACTTTCCGCCTTTGATGTCAGCGTGATTAACCCGACGGATGGTTCCAGCGTCGCGGTGAAGAACCTGCTGAGCATTGAAGGGCTGCACTGGTTTTTGCCTAATGTGATCAAGAATTTCAGCGGTTTTGCGCCGCTGGGAGCGATTCTCGCGCTGGTTCTCGGCGCCGGGCTTGCCGAGCGGGTGGGCCTGCTGCCGGCGTTGATGGCCAAAATGGCCTCCCACGTCAGCGCGCGCTACGCCAGCTATATGGTGTTGTTTATCGCCTTTTTCAGCCATATTTCGTCTGACGCCGCCCTGGTGATTATGCCGCCGTTGGGGGCGTTGATGTTTCTTGCCGTTGGTCGGCATCCTGTCGCCGGGCTGCTGGCAGCGATTGCCGGCGTCGGTTGCGGGTTTACCGCAAATTTGCTGATCGTCACCACCGACGTGCTGCTGTCCGGAATTAGCACCGAGGCAGCAAAAACCCTCGATGGCTCGCTGCACGTCAGCGTGATCGATAACTGGTACTTTATGGCCAGTTCGGTGATCGTGCTGACCCTGGTGGGTGGCCTGATCACCGATAAACTTATTGAACCGCGGCTGGGGAAATGGGAAGGTCGCAGCGAGGATGCCCTGCAGGCGCTGACGCCGGAGCAACGGTTTGGGCTGCGGGTCGCCGGGATTGCGGCGCTGGTGTTTATCGCCCTGATTGCCATTATGGTGGTGCCGGAGAACGGCATTTTGCGCGATCCCGTCGCCCACACGGTGATGCCCTCACCGTTTATTAAAGGCATTGTGCCGCTGATCATCTTTTTCTTCTTTTTCGTCTCCCTGGCGTACGGTATCGCCACCGGGAAAATTCGCCGTCAGGCCGATTTACCGCCGTTAATGATCGAGCCAATGAAAGAGATGGCCGGATTTATCGTGATGGTGTTCCCGCTGGCCCAGTTTGTTGCCATTTTCAACTGGAGCAATATGGGGAAATTTATGGCGGTGGGGTTGACTGACTTGCTGGAGCACGCCGGATTAAACGGCATTCCGGCTTTCGTGGGCCTGGCACTGCTGTCGGCGTTTTTGTGCATGTTTATCGCCAGCGGTTCGGCAATCTGGTCCATTCTGGCGCCAATCTTTGTGCCGATGTTTATGTTACTCGGTTTTCACCCGGCCTTTGCGCAGATTCTGTTTCGCATCGCCGATTCCTCAGTGCTGCCGCTGGCGCCGGTATCGCCGTTTGTCCCGCTGTTTCTCGGCTTCCTGCAACGCTATCGCGCGGATGCAAAACTCGGGACGTACTATTCGCTGATGCTGCCCTACCCGCTAATATTCCTCGTGGTCTGGCTGCTGATGCTGGTGGCGTGGTATTGGCTGGGTTTGCCGATTGGTCCGGGTATTTACCCGCGTCTGCACTAACGGAGAGAACGAGGTGGCCAGGGTCTGGCCACCATCAGAATCAGAAGTGCTTCTTCTTAAACTGCATCCCTTTCAGCGTCTTATAAACAGACTCGACCATCATAGAGGCAGCGTTAATCAACAACGCACTGATAATTAAGATTACAATCCCAGTCAGAATGTATTGCATATCGTTACCTTTTAGGTTGGCAAAAAAATGCCAACACCGGGGTGCTGGCAAAATAATTGACTCAAGGAATGCCTGTATATTTATACGCGGCGCCGGGTGCCTCCCGATGAATTAGCCAGTTCAAACTAATCCGCGTGCGTATGACAAACTGCATAGAGAGATGAACTGAACGCTCCTCCGCATAGGGGAATTTACCGCCCGGAGAAAGTAGCAAAATCCATTCACACCCGCGCGGCGTAATTAATACAAAATTAAATATCGCGGGACCCGCTGCGATTTGATTTTGCTTCTGCCCTGCAGGCAGCTGCAAAATGGAAAACATACTCATAGATTCGCCCCTTCAGCCACGCCGCTCGCCGTTCACCTTTATGGAGTATAGTTGCCCTTCAGGATGACGTGATATCTTGTGTTCAGGGTGCAGTAATAATCATTTGAATCAGGTAATAAGGAAAAACGATGCTGATACTGCTTCAGGACAAAATCGATACCCCGGTCGGGCCGCTATGGATCATTTGCGACGAGCAGTTCCATCTGCGAGCCGTTGAGTGGGAGGAGCACAGCGCGCGGATGGAGCAGCTGCTGGAGCTGCACTATCGCCATGAAGGGTATCAGCGCGTGGATTCTCATAACCCGGGCGGGCTGAGCAGCAGGCTCGGCGACTATTTCGCCGGTGACCTTGCGGTTATCGAAACGCTGCCAACGGCGACGGCGGGCACCCCGTTTCAACGCGAGGTCTGGAAAACGCTGCGTACCATCCCCTGCGGCCAGGTCATGCACTACGGCCAGCTGGCGGAGGCATTAGGTCGTCCTGGCGCCGCGCGGGCGGTCGGGGCGGCCAACGGCTCTAATCCGGTCAGTATCGTGGTGCCCTGCCACCGCGTCATCGGACGTAACGGCACCATGACCGGCTACGCGGGCGGCGTGCAGCGTAAAGAGTGGTTATTGCGCCATGAGGGGTATTTGCTTCTTTGACCGTAAGTGCCTTTTATCGGAAACATCCGGTAACTTTACAATCAAATATGCTCAGACATCTTATTTCTTATCAATGAGATAGAAGAGGTAATCGCTTCCCCCTTTTAATATTACGTGTTTCATCGGTTCGAGGCTTACCTGCTCACCAAAAAGATGTTAAAATTGACCAATATCAATTAAGGCTTGAGCAGACTTATGATCCCGGAAAAGAGAATTATACGACGCATTCAGTCTGGCGGTTGTGCAATCCATTGTCAGGATTGCAGCATCAGCCAGCTTTGCATCCCTTTTACTCTGAACGAGCACGAGCTTGATCAGCTTGATAATATCATCGAGCGAAAAAAGCCTATCCAGAAAGGACAGACTCTGTTCAAAGCCGGCGATGAGCTGAAGTCGCTGTACGCCATTCGTTCAGGCACCATCAAAAGCTACACCATTACCGAACAGGGCGACGAGCAGATTACCGGCTTCCACCTGGCGGGTGATTTGGTTGGTTTTGACGCGATCGGCACCGGTCTCCACCCGAGCTTTGCTCAGGCGCTGGAAACCTCAATGGTCTGCGAAATTCCCTTCGAAACCCTGGACGACCTCTCAGGCAAGATGCCGAATCTGCGTCAGCAGATGATGCGTCTGATGAGCGGCGAGATCAAAGGCGATCAGGATATGATCCTGCTGCTTTCCAAAAAGAACGCCGAGGAGCGCCTGGCGGCCTTTATCTACAATCTTTCTCGTCGTTTTGCCCAGCGCGGCTTCTCGCCTCGTGAGTTCCGTCTGACCATGACCCGTGGCGATATCGGGAACTATCTCGGCCTGACCGTAGAAACCATCAGCCGTCTGCTGGGACGTTTCCAGAAAAGCGGCATGCTGGCGGTTAAAGGTAAATATATCACCATCGAAAACAGCGACCTCCTCTCCCAACTGGCTGGTCAGGCGCGTAACGTCGCCTGATAGCCCGATCCCTTCGCCAGATCGCTAATTTTTTCTTATTTGTTGATCTGGCCAGGGTCATCCCCTGTTTCAATTCATCTAGATAGGTTATCTTTTTAATTACAGACTGCAGTTACAGTTGTAAGGAGACCCTGTATGGCAAAGTATCAGAACATGCTGGTAGTAATCGATCCTAACCAGGACGACCAGCCCGCACTGCGGCGCGCGGTATACCTACACCAACGGATTGGTGGCCGCATTAAAGCCTTTTTGCCGATCTATGATTTCTCATATGAGATGACGACCCTGCTGTCTCCCGACGAGCGAACGGCTATGCGCCAGGGCGTGATCAGCCAGCGCAGCGCCTGGATCAAGGAGCAGGCCCGGTTCTATATTGAGTCCGGGATCCCAATTGATATCAAGGTGGTATGGCACAACCGCCCCTTCGAAGCCATCATTCAGGAAATTATCAGCGACAAGCATGATTTAGTGCTGAAAATGGCGCACCAGCACGACAAGCTGGAAGCGGTCATTTTCACCCCTACCGACTGGCATCTTCTGCGTAAGTGCCCGTGTCCGGTATGGATGGTTAAAGACCAGCCGTGGCCCGAGGGCGGCAGAGCGCTGGTGGCGGTCAACCTTGCCAGCGAAGAAAACTACCACGACTCGCTGAATGAGAAACTGGTCAAAGAGACGCTTGAGCTGGCGGAGCAGGTTAACCACACCGAGGTCCACCTGGTGGGCGCTTATCCGGTTACGCCTATCAATATCGCCATTGAGCTGCCTGATTTCGATCCCAGCATCTATAACGACGCGATTCGCGGCCAGCACCTGCTGGCGATGAAAACGCTGCGGCAAAAGTTTGCCATTGACGAGAGCCGTACCCACGTCGAGAAGGGTCTGCCGGAAGAGGTGATTCCCGATCTGTCCGAGCATCTGCAGGCGGGGATTGTCGTCCTGGGCACCATCGGGCGTACCGGACTGTCGGCGGCCTTCCTCGGCAACACCGCCGAGCAGGTGATCGACCATCTGCGCTGCGATCTGCTGGTGCTGAAACCGGATCAGTACAAAACGCCGGTTGAACTGGACGACGAAGACGACGACTGATCTCTGGTCGCCAACCGTCGTCGCCAACTCCCCCGCCACCGCGGGGGATTTTTTTGCCCGCCGCCTCGCACAGAGCGTAAAAAAGGGCCTTCCGGCCCCCTTCATCAGCGATGCATATCAGCTGAAGCGATACTTTTTAATGGATACCTAAGCGCCAGGCGTGGTCGATCTCTTCTTTCAGTTCAATGGAGGAGAGCGACATTAAATCGGCAAATTCCAGCTCGAGAAGTTTAAATTTTTTCAGGTACTGTGCGGGGGTTAAAGCTGTAGGGTCACGACGCAGAAATTCGATGGCCATTTGCGCGGGGGTCAATTCGGTATCCATAATATCCTCAGTGTGTTGAAAAAACCTCCCTATTATAGCACCCCAGGGCGATTAATTTATGAGCAATAAGTGGGCTGGCGCGCTATATAAAAAAGCCGTCTCAACGGAGACGGCTTCAGAAGCAAACGTTTTATAGCGACTTTAGTCCGCGCTCTTCAGGCATTACAGCGCTTTCAGAATCGCATCCACGCTGGCTTTGGCATCGCCAAACAGCATGTGGGTGTTCTCCTTGAAGAACAGCGGGTTCTGCACGCCGGCGTAGCCGGTGTTCATCGAACGTTTGAAGACCACCACGTTCTGCGCTTTCCAGACTTCCAGCACCGGCATACCGGCGATAGGGCTTTTCGGATCGTCCTGCGCGGCCGGGTTAACGGTATCGTTGGCGCCGATAACCAGCACGGTGTCGGTGTCGGTGAAGTCATCGTTGATTTCATCCATTTCCAGCACCACGTCGTACGGAACCTTGGCTTCCGCCAGCAGCACGTTCATATGCCCAGGCAGACGACCGGCAACCGGGTGAATACCGAAGCGCACCTTGATACCGCGAGCGCGCAGACGTTCGGTGATTTCCGCAACCGGATACTGAGCCTGGGCTACCGCCATTCCGTAGCCCGGGGTAATGATCACCGAGTGCGAGTTTTTCAGCATTTCAGCGGTATCTTCTGCGCTAATTTCACGGTGCTCGCCCACTTCATCATCGCTGCCGGACGAGGAACCATCGGTACCAAATCCGCCGGCAATGACGCTGAAGAAGGAGCGGTTCATGGCCTTACACATGATGTAGGACAGAATCGCACCGGAAGAACCGACCAGCGCACCGGTGACGATCAGCAGATCGTTGCTCAGCATAAAGCCCGCCGCCGCCGCCGCCCAGCCTGAGTAGGAGTTCAGCATCGATACCACTACCGGCATGTCCGCACCGCCGATGGAGGCCACCAGGTGCCAGCCAAACGCCAGAGCGATAACGGTCATCACCAGCAGCGCCAGAACCTGCGTCGCGGTGCTATCGGTGCGAACAAAGGCCACCAGCAGGACAAAGGAGACGACCAGCGCCGCGAGGTTCAGCTTATGACGGTTCGGCAGCATCAGCGGCTTGGAGGACATCTTGCCGCACAGCTTGCCAAAAGCCACGATGGAGCCGGTAAAGGTCACCGCACCGATGAAGATGCCAAGGAACACTTCGGTCAGATGAATATTGACCAGAATCTGCTCCATGCCGGTTTCATGCTGCAGGTAGCTGTTAAAGCCCACCAGCACCGCCGCAAGGCCGACGAAGCTGTGCAGTACCGCCACCAGTTCCGGCATTTCGGTCATTTCGACTTTCTTCGCCAGACGGATACCGATGGCGCCACCGATAACCATCGCCAACAGGATCCACGCGACGTTGCTGCTGTCCGGCCCCAGGATGGTGGCGATCAGCGCGATCGCCATCCCGGCAACGCCGAAGTAGTTGCCCTGCTGAGACGACTCGTGCTTTGACAGCCCTGCGAGACTAAAAATAAAGAGGATCGCGGCAACAATGTATGCAGCTGTAACTAATCCACCAGACATTTGTTACCCCTTATCCTTTGCGGAACATTTTCAGCATGCGCTGAGTGACGGTGAAACCACCAAAAATATTAATGCTGGCGATCAGCACCGCGATAAAGCTCAGCACGCTGACCCAGCCGCCGTGGCCTATCTGCAGCAGCGCCCCGACAACGATAATCCCCGAGATGGCGTTTGTGACCGACATCAGCGGCGTATGCAGCGCGTGCGACACGTTCCACACCACGTAGTATCCGACCACGCAGGAGAGCGCAAAGACGGTAAAGTGGCCGAGGAACTCCTTCGGCGCCACGTTAGCCAGCCAGCCAAACAGGATAATCGCCAGCGCCATCAGCGCGTATTTGCGCCACGGCGAAACCGGTTTTTTCGCTTCAACAGGTGCTTCAACCTTCTTCGCGGCGGCCTGCGGCTGGGCGGAGACCTGAATCGGCGGCGCCGGCCAGGTCACTTCCCCGTCGCGAACAACCGTTACGCCACGTACCACAACGTCATCGAAATCGATGGCAATGTTGCCGTCCTTCTCTTTGCACAGCAGCTTGATCAGGTTGACCAGGTTGGTGCCGTAGAGCTGGGATGACTGGGTCGGCAGGCGGCCAGGCAGATCGGTATAGCCGATGATTCTCACCCCGTTGGCGGTGGTCACCACTTCGCCAGGCACGGTGTATTCACAGTTGCCGCCGTTCTGCGAGGCCAGATCGACCACCACGCTGCCGGAAGTCATCGAGTCAACCATTTCGCGGGTAATCAGCTTCGGCGCCGGTTTGCCGGGGATCAGCGCCGTGGTGACGATGATATCGACCTCTTTCGCCTGGGCGGCAAACAGCGCCATTTCGGCTTTAATAAAGGCTTCGGACATCACTTTGGCATAGCCGTCGCCGCTGCCCGCCTCTTCTTTAAAGTCCAGCTCAAGGAACTCGGCGCCCATACTCTGCACCTGCTCTTTGACCTCAGGACGGGTGTCGAACGCGCGAACGATCGCTCCCAGGCTGTTGGCGGCGCCAATCGCGGCCAGGCCGGCAACGCCGGCGCCGATCACCATCACCTTGGCTGGCGGAACCTTGCCCGCGGCGGTGATCTGCCCGGTGAAGAAGCGGCCAAATTCGTGCGCGGCCTCGACGATGGCGCGATAGCCGGCAATGTTGGCCATCGAGCTTAAGGCATCCAGCGACTGGGCGCGCGAAATACGCGGCACCGAATCCATCGCCATCACGGTTACATTGCGGGCAGAGAGTTTTGCCAGCAATTCCGGGTTCTGCGCCGGCCAGATAAAGCTCACCAGCGTGGTGCCTGGATTCAGTAAAGCAATTTCATTCTCGTCAGGCGCATTCACCTTGAGAATAACAGGCGACTGCCAAACTTCGGCGCCGTCCACAACCTCAGCGCCTGCCTGAGCAAATGCCTCGTCATCGAAACTTGCCAGCTGGCCCGCGCCGCTTTCAACTGCGACGGTAAAACCCAGCTTGAGCAGCTGCTCCACCGTTTTCGGCGTGGCCGCTACGCGGGTTTCATTGGCTAACCGTTCTTTTGGTACCCCGATACGCATAGTTTTCCCTTTCATCGGTTTTTGATGATGGTTTTCTCTTCTGACAGCCGACGATCCGCTGGCAAAACGCGCCGGCTCGGATATTCGACTGAAAAAATGAAACAGTAACAAACTTTTTATAACCTACTGAAAATACCGATTGTGATCTACTGCGATAAAACAGAATTTTTGATTTTATTGGTAAAACGCGCGGCAAACTGCGTCAGGCAGCAATATTTACCTTAAATTTATAAGCGAGCCTGATAATTCGCTTAGCTTAAGCAGTAATACGCAATTAATCGCCAGCCAGAACATCGCATTAACATTACATTAACTTATTAAAGCGATATCGATTATCGATTTTGCTGGTCAAGAGGCTGTTTTTTCAACATATCGGAAAATGTTATATTATTGTGACGCGCGTTTCGGGCGGTTAGCAAAAATTGACGCAGACAGTCACTCCTTTTAAATGCAATAATCGAGCGTTTTCAGTCAACAACAATACCTGTACATGGTTTGCGCAAGGCAAAGGACTATTTTTATGAATCTTAAGAACTCACTCCTGGCGTCTGCTCTCCTGGCTACGACCGCGCTGTCTGCCCATGCAGCGACCGAGCTGACTCCGGAGCAGGCGGCGGCGCTGAAGCCCTACGATCGCGTGGTCATCACCGGCCGTTTTACTGCGATTGGCGATGCGGTTAAGGCGGTCTCCCGCAAGGCCGACAAAGACGGCGCAGCCTCCTTTTATGTTGTCGACACCTCAGACTATGGCAACAGCGGTAACTGGCGCGTAACGGCAGATCTTTATAAAGACAACGCCCAGAAGGCCGATGCCCCAAAAAATCGCATGATTAATGGGATCATGGAGCTGCCGAAAGACCAGGCCGTTGAGCTGGAACCGTTTGACACCGTGACCGTGCAGGGCTTCTATCGCAGCCAGCCTGAAGTTAACGATGCCATCACCAAAGCGGCGAAAGCAAAAGGTGCGGCCTCTTTCTTCATCGTTCGTCAGGTGGATGCTAACCAGGGTGGCAACCAGCGCATCACCGCTTATGTTTATAAAGCCGATGCCAAAAAACGCGTTCTGCAGAGCCCGGACGCGATTCCTGCCGATTCTCAAGCCGGGCGCGCAGCGCTGGCTGAAGGCGGCGCCGCGGCTAAAAACGTGGAAATTCCCGGCGTGGCAACCACCGCAGCCGTCGGCTCCGGTACTGGCGTAGGCCGCTTCTTCGAAACGCAGTCCTCAAAAGGTGGGCGTTACACTGTCACGCTTCCTGACGGCACGAAGATTGAAGAAGTGAATAAGATCACCGCGGCACAGATGGCCCCGTTCGATAGCATTAAGTTCACCGGTAACTACGGCAATATGACCGAAGTTTCCTACCAGGTGGCCAAACGTGCGGCGAAGAAAGGCGCGAAGTATTACCACATCACCCGCCAGTGGCAGGAACGCGGTGGCAACATGACCATCAGCGCCGACCTGTATAAATAACGACACCTTAGCTGAACAAAAAGGCGGCGCTTTGCCGCCTTTTTGCTTTTTTTCATCCGCCGCCATTGCATGCGCACAAGACACTCCGTAAAATCCCGCGCCTTAGCGTAATCGTCCATTTTATGCGATTTAGCCAAATAAATATTCTTTACTTCACGGTTGTCACTTCGGGATTGCAATGGAAAAGAGACTGGGCCTTAGCGCCCTGACCGCCCTGGTTCTCAGCTCAATGCTGGGCGCAGGCGTATTCAGTTTGCCGCAAAATATGGCCGCCGTGGCCAGCCCGTCCGCCCTACTGATCGGCTGGGCCATTACCGGCGTGGGCATTTTATTCCTCGCCTTCGCCATGCTCCTGCTGACCCGCATTCGCGCCGATCTCGACGGCGGTATTTTTACCTATGCGCGCGAAGGATTTGGCGAACTGGTGGGCTTCTGCTCCGCCTGGGGCTACTGGCTGTGCGCGGTCATCGCCAACGTTTCCTACCTGGTTATTGTCTTTGCGGCACTGAGCTTCTTCACCGATGTTCCCGGCTCGATCGTTTTTGGCAACGGCAATACCTGGCAGGCAATCGTCGGGGCATCGGTTCTGCTGTGGGTGGTCCATTTTTTAGTGCTGCGCGGCGTGCAAACGGCGGCGGGCATCAACCTGGTCGCCACCCTGGCCAAGCTTATTCCGCTCGGCGCCTTTATCGTTCTCGCGGCGCTGGCCTTCCGTTTAGAGACCTTCACGCTTGATTTCAGCGGCCTGGCGCTCGGCGTGCCGGTGTGGGAGCAGGTGAAGAATACGATGCTGATCACCCTGTGGGTGTTTATCGGCGTAGAGGGCGCGGTGGTGGTATCGGCGCGCGCGCGAAATAAGCGCGACGTTGGCCGCGCGACGCTGCTGGCCGTACTTTCGGCGCTGGTAGTTTATCTTCTGGTCACGCTACTCTCGCTGGGGGTTGTCGCCCGTCCGGAGCTGGCGGAAATGCGTAATCCGTCGATGGCCGGGCTGATGGTCAGAATGATGGGCTCCTGGGGCGAGGTGATCATCGCCGCCGGGCTGATCGTTTCCGTCTGCGGCGCCTATCTGAGCTGGACCATCATGGCGGCGGAAGTTCCCTGGCTGGCCGCCACCCACAAAGCGTTTCCGCGCCTGTTTGCCCGGCAAAATCGCCACAATGCGCCGTCTGCTTCGCTGTGGCTCACCAATATTAGCGTCCAGGCCTCGCTGGTACTGATTTGGCTAACCGGCTCGGATTACGGTACCCTGCTCACCATCGCCTCCGAGATGATCCTCGTTCCCTATCTGCTGGTCGGCGCCTTCCTGCTGAAAATTGCCGTACGCCCGCTGCATAAGGCCGTGGGTATCGGGGCGTGCGCTTATGGCTTATGGTTATTATATGCGTCGGGCCCTGTGCATTTATTGCTGTCGGTGATACTTTACGCTCCGGGTCTTCTGGTTTTCCTGTACGCCCGCCGTACGCACCAGCACGATCGCATGCTCAAACGCCGTGAATTAGCCTTAATTGGTTTGTTGCTGGTTGCCGCCGTACCGGCAACGTGGATGCTGGTGGGGTAAGCGGTGGCCCTGCCGCGGAACTCAAAGGAGATACCCATGGCTGAACTACAGCCTCGCCCGGTCCTGATTACAGGAGGAGCTCGCCGAATCGGCCTCGCTCTGGCACAGCATTTTCTTCAGCAACAGCAGCCCGTCATCGTCAGCTATCGTACCCACTATCCGGCTATTGACGCGCTGCGTACGGCCGGCGCCGTTTGTCTGGCGGCGGATTTCAGCACCGACGACGGGATTTTAACCTTCGCCGAAGCGGTGAAGTCTCACGCCAGCGGCGGCCTGCGCGCCGTTATCCATAACGCCAGCGGCTGGATGGCGGAAAAACCGGGGACGCCGCTCAGCACGGTGCTTGCCAGCATGATGCAAATTCACGTCAACGCGCCCTATCTGCTCAATCACGCCCTGGAAGCGCTGCTGCGCGGCCACGGCCACGCGGGCAGCGACATTATTCATATCACTGACTACGTGGTTGAGCGCGGCAGCGATAAGCACATCGCCTATGCCGCCAGTAAAGCGGCGCTGGATAATATGACCCGCTCCTTCGCCCGCAAGCTGGCGCCGGAAATAAAGGTCAACGCCATCGCCCCCTCGCTCATTATGTTTAATGAAGGCGACGACGCAGAATATCGCCTGCAGGCGCTGGATAAATCGCTAATGAAAATCACGGCAGGCGAAACGGAAATTATCGAACTGCTCGACTATCTCTTCAGCAGCCATTTCGTCACCGGACGCTCGTTCGCCGTCGACGGTGGCCGCCACCTGCGCTAGTGGAAACGACTCCAGCCGAGGATCAGCAGCCAGGCACACAGACTCCAGCACACAACAGCGCCCGCCAGCGCGTAAGGCAGGCGCATCGTTGCGGTGAAATACCAGAGCGACAGCAGGTAGATAAAATAGGGAATGATTGACCACATCCCAAATACGATAGTGGTGCGCAGGGCTTCAATCCCGCGCTCGCTGGCGACAATATAGTGAGCGATCAGGGCGAATGTCGGAAATAGCGGAATGAGCCCGGCAATATAGTAATTTTTGGTTTTGGAAAGTACGCCAATCAGTACCACCACCAACGCCCCGAGCAGCGCTTTAATCAACAGCCCCATGCCTTTTGCCTTAACATTTAAACAACAAGTTACGCCAGCATAGCGGAAGAACATTTGTTTATAAAAGAGTAATGGCAGGCAATTTGCTGGCGGTGTATGTTTAACCTTTTACATATACATATAAAATATGAATAAGATCGTGTTCGTTGAGGATGATCCGGAAGTTGGCGCGCTGATCGCTGCTTATCTGGGTAAGCATGATATGGACGTGGTGGTTGAACCACGCGGCGACCGGGCGGAAGAGGTTATTGCGCGAGAAAAACCCGATCTGGTGCTATTAGATATCATGCTGCCGGGCAAGGACGGGATGACGCTTTGCCGCGACCTTCGCGGGCAGTGGCAGGGTCCCATCGTGCTGCTGACCTCCCTTGATAGCGATATGAACCATATTTTGTCGCTGGAGATGGGCGCGAGTGATTATATCCTCAAAACCACCCCACCCGCCGTGCTGCTGGCGCGGCTGCGGCTACATTTGCGCCAGCACGTTGCCGTTCCCCTCACCTCCGCGCCCACCTCGCTGACGCCGCATAAAACCATCGCCTTTGGCTCACTCTCCATCGACCCGGTGAACCGCCAGGTGCTGCTCGCCGGCGACAGCGTCGCGCTCTCGACGGCGGATTTCGAACTGCTGTGGGAGCTCGCAACCCACGCGGGACAAATTATGGATCGCGATGCGCTGCTGAAAAATCTGCGCGGCGTCACCTACGACGGTATGGACCGCAGCGTCGACGTGGCCATTTCCCGCCTGCGTAAAAAGCTTCTCGATAGCGCAACGGAACCCTACCGTATCAAAACGGTGCGCAACAAAGGCTATCTGTTTGCCCCCCACGCCTGGGACAATTAATTAACGGGTCCGGCTATGAAAAAGCTGTTTGTGCAGTTTTACCTCCTGCTGTTCGTCTGCTTTCTGGTTATGACCATGCTGGTCGGCCTGGTGTATAAATTTACCGCCGAGCGGGCGGGCCGCCAGTCGCTGGACGATCTGATGAAAAGTTCGCTATATCTGATGCGCAGCGAGCTGCGGGAAATTCCGCCGCGCGACTGGAGCAAAACGCTCAAAGAGCTGGACCTCAACCTGTCGTTCGATCTGCATATTGAACCACTGAGCAAATTCAAGCTGGCGGAGAGCTCAATGCAGCATCTGCGCGCCGGCGATATCGTCGCCCTCGATGATGAGTACACCTTTATTCAGCGTATTCCGCGCAGCCACTACGTGCTGTCGGTGGGCCCGGTGCCCTATCTCTATTTTTTGCATGAGATGCGCCTGCTGGACGTCGCGCTGATGGCCTTTATCGCCATTTCGCTGGCGTTCCCGGTCTTCGTCTGGATGCGCCCGCACTGGCAGGATATGCTGCGCATCGAGACCGCTGCCCAGCGCTTCGGCGAAGGGCATTTTAGCGAGCGCATTCATTTCGATAGCATGTCCAGCTTTGAGCGGCTCGGCGTGGCCTTTAACCAGATGGCCGATAATATCAACGCCCTGATCGCCAGCAAAAAGCAGCTGATCGACGGCATTGCGCACGAGCTGCGCACGCCGCTGGTTCGCCTGCGCTACCGCCTTGAGATGAGTGAAAATCTCACCGCCGCCGAATCACAGGCCCTAAACCGCGATATCGGCCAGCTGGAAGCCCTTATCGAAGAGCTGTTAACCTACGCCCGCCTTGACCGGCCGCAAAACGAGCTGAGCCTGACCACCCCCGATTTCCCGGCCTGGATTGCGGCCCACGTGGAAGATATTCAGATGGTTAACCCGCAGCGCGAGGTGACACTTCACGAGGTGGTGGCCGGAGACTACGGCGCGCTGGATATGCGCCTGATGGAGCGCGTGCTTGATAATCTGGTCAACAACGCGCTGCGCTACAGCAGCCAGCGAATTCAGGTTAGCCTGACGCTGGCGGGATCGCGGGCGACGCTGCAGGTCAATGACGACGGTCCTGGCATCGACCCCGCCGAGCGCGAACGCGTGTTCGAGCCGTTTGTCCGGCTTGACCCCAGCCGCGATCGAGCGACCGGCGGCTGTGGGCTCGGGCTGGCTATCGTCCACAGCATCGCCCAGGCGATGTCCGGCGAGGTGAGCTGCCGCACCAGCCCGCTGGGGGGCGCCTGCTTCAGCTTTAGCTGGCCTATCTACCACCAGCTGCCGAATTTTACCTCTGGCTGACCCCCTTGCGCAGGTGCTGCGGCCTGCGTATAGTTAAAAACCGATTAGTATGTTGTAACTAAGGTGGCGCAGATGGCAAATTACGACCTCGTTGAACGACTCAATGGCACCTTTCGCCAGCTTGAGCGGGAGCTTCAGGAGCTGAAGCTGGCGCTAAGCCGCTGTCGCCTGCTTGCCGCGCGGGTATTTGAGCTCCCGGCGGTGAGTAAAGACGCCGAGCACGATCCGCTTGAGACGATTCAGGTCGTGCAGCATATCGGTAAAACGGCGCTGGAGATGGCCCTCAGGCACTACGGCCATCTGTTTATCCAGCAGCAACCAGAAAGCCGTAGCAGCAAGGCCGCGGTGCGCCTTCCCGGGACTATCTGCCTGCAAACCAGCGCCGAGGAGCAGGCCGACCTGCGGCAAAAAATCGCCAGCATCAACGCGCTAAAGGCCGCCTTCGAAAAAATCATTACCGTCGATTCCGCCCTCCCCGCCGCGGCCCGCTTTGAGTGGGTGCATCGTCATCTGCCGGGGTTAATCACCCTTAGCGCCTACCGCACGCTGACGCCGCTGTTCGATCCCAGCACCATCCGCTTTGGCTGGGCCAATAAGCATGTGATTAAGAATTTAACCCGCGATGAGGTGCTGATACAGCTGGAAAAAAGCCTGCAGTCGCCGCGCGCGGTTCCGCCGTGGACGCGCGAGCAGTGGCAGAGCAAGCTGGAGCGGGAGTATCAGGATATCGCCGCCCTGCCGCAGCGGGCAAAGCTGAAGATTAAGCGGCCGGTGAAAGTCCAGCCTATCGCCCGCGTCTGGTACGCTGGCGAGCAAAAGCAGGTGCAGTACGCCTGCCCTGGGCCGCTGATTACGCTGATATCCGGTAGCCAGGGTGTTAGCGTGCCGGATATTGGCGAGTTACTGAATTACGATGCCGACAACGTGCAGTATCGCTATAAACCCCAGGCGCAGGCGCTCCGTCTGCTGATCCCGCGCCTGCACCTGTGGCTGGCTAGCGAGTAGCCATGCTGCCGACCATCTCTTCTGGACGCACCCAGCTGTCGAACTCGGCTTCCGTCAGGTAGCCGAGCGCCAGCGCCGAGGCCTTCAGCGTCAGCCCCTCTTTATGCGCTTTTTTGGCAATTTCCGCCGCTTTGTCATAGCCGATGTGGGTATTCAACGCCGTCACCAGCATCAGAGACTCGTTAAGCAGCTGGTTGATGCGCTCCCGATTGGGTTCGATCCCCACCGCGCAGTGTTCGTTGAAACTCTCCATACCGTCGGCCAGCAGCCGCACCGACTGCAGGAAGTTATGGATAACCATCGGGCGATAGACGTTAAGCTCGAAGTTGCCGGAAGCGCCGCCGATATTCAGCGCCACATCGTTGCCCATCACCTGGCAGCACAGCATGGTCAGCGCTTCGCACTGCGTCGGGTTGACCTTGCCCGGCATAATCGATGAACCCGGCTCATTCTCCGGAATCGCAAGTTCGCCGATACCGCAGCGCGGGCCCGAGGCCAGCCAGCGCACGTCGTTAGCAATTTTCATCAGCGACGCCGCCAGCCCCTTCAGCGCGCCGTGGGCGTGGACCAGCGCGTCGCAGGTCGCCAGCGCCTCAAACTTATTCGGCGCGGTAACGAACGGCTGGCCGCTACTCTGCGCCAGCTCTGCCGCGACCCGCACCGCGTATTCGGGATGGGTGTTCAGTCCGGTTCCCACCGCCGTACCGCCCAGCGCCAGCTCGCTCAGATGCGGCAGGCTCAGCTCAAGGTGGCGGAGGTTATGTTCGAGCATGGCGACCCAGCCGGAGAACTCCTGCCCCAGCGTCAGCGGGGTGGCGTCCTGCAGGTGCGTGCGGCCGATTTTAACGATATCGCTGAACGCGGCGGATTTATCGCTGAGCGTTTTTCTCAGCACGTTAAGCTGGGGAATGAGTGTCTCCCGCAGCGCAATAATGGCCGCCACGTGCATCGCCGTCGGGAAGACGTCGTTGGAGCTTTGGCTCTTGTTGACGTCATCATTCGGATGCACCTTGCGCTCCATGCCCCGCACGCCGCCCAGCAGCTCGCTGGCCCGGTTCGCCAGAACCTCATTCATATTCATATTGCTTTGGGTGCCGGAGCCGGTCTGCCAGATAGCCAGCGGAAATTCTGCGCTATGCTTTCCCGCCAGCACTTCATCAGCGGCCTCGACGATGGCCTGCGCTTTTTCGCCGGCCAGCAGGCCTAAATCCTGATTCACCTTCGCCGCCGCGCGCTTGGTTAACGCCAGAGCGTAGATAAGTTCGCCCGGCATTTTTTCCGTTGAGATACGGAAATGCTCCAGCGAACGCTGGGTTTGCGCGCCCCATAGCCTGTCGGCAGGGACATCAATCGCGCCCATAGAGTCTTTTTCACTGCGATGCGTTGTCATTACTGTCTCCTTGAATAAAAAGTAGGTAATTACGACAAAGCCCACTGGCTTAAAAGCGTTAAGTATTGGTCAGATTTATAATTAGTTTTAGTCGTTCGTGCCGCTAAGCGGCATAAATAACCGCTCTGAGGAGCACAACAGCGGCGGGTAAGCAGTGCCTGCCGGCAGATTAACCGGCAGGCACTCACCCAAAGGCGGGGACGCTTATTTCACGCAGCGCGTGCACTGCGAGGTCTGG
>NZ_CACSIS010000041.1:0-31864 GCF_902705905.1 Klebsiella sp. 18074
GATTATCCGTCCGATGTATTTCTGGAACGACGTGCATTCAACCTGGCTGGAAGCCGGCTATCAGCGCGTTGACTACGATCAGGGTGGCGACAACAAGGGCTGGAAGCTGACGCTGTCGCAGAACATCGCTATCGGGATGGGGCCTGAGTTCCGGCCGATGCTGCGCTTCTACGTCACCGGCGGCCAGGTGGATAATAAACATACCGCTAAGGTCAACGGCACCAGCAGCGACCAGCTGGACTCGCTGAACGTCGGCGGCATGTTCGAGGCCTGGTTCTAAGTTAGTTTGAGTACCTTGTGTCAGGACCGGAGTGGGCTAGCTGCTTACGGCTGAGTGACCTGCAGGGATGAGAGTTCCTGTCGGTCACTGTCGGCTGCCGGAAGTGGGATGAGACTTCCTGAGTAATGTGCGAGTTTGCATAAAACCTCAGGAAGTTCTGCCGCTTTAAGGGCTGTAAGGAAGGGGTAACCGCCTGAGCGATCGACTTTAATACATTGGCAGTTACACAGAATTACTGACAGGCTCGTAATCAGCATAACCCTTTGAGCTGCGAGATACTTTTGCGCTGTAACATTCGAGTGCTATTGCTTCAAATGTGTTGGTAACCGAGCGCTTTTTGGCTAGCTGCGCGGCTTTTTGACCTTTCCGGGATCCTTATCGTTCGCCAATACCTTTCGTGCCTCATCTCGCTTAGTGCGAGCTTCTGCAAGTGATATGTCGGGATAGATCCCAATGGCAGCTTTTTCTCTTTCTCGGCATATCGATATTTTATGCGCCAGTACTTTGAACCGTTAGCATTGACCATGAGATAGAGCCCTCTACCATCTGAGAGCTTATAGGCAGTGTCTCTGGGCTTTGCAGTCTCGACCTGACGTGCATTTAAGGACAGTTTGGAGGGATCATTTTTCATTGAACAGGATAAGACCCCACTAAGGCCACCAAACGCTTATTGATTCACGTTGAAATGGGGGGATTACCGATCCTGCTATCGGTGATCAGGAGATAATGCTATGAAAAAACGCAACTGGACACCGGACTGGTTTTTGAAATCTGTCCTTGATATGCATATAACCGCGATGGTTAATCGCTATTCCTGTCTGAGGGTAATACGGCTGGATCTTTTTTATCAAAAAAATACCTTTAAATACCACCACCCGGATCATCGACAAATGGAGTCTGATGTCCGGCATCTAATGGGTGAAGTGATGAGTATGACCGCAGTGGTGGGTTATTTCTGGGTAATTGAATGGACCGAAGATCACCTTTTCCATGCGCATGTGGCTTTCTGGCTGGATGGTAATAAAACCCAGAAACCCTTTTTCTGGATGGAGAAGGTCGGAGAATACTGGCGTGCAATCACGGAAAATGACGGTTGTTACTATCGTTGTGAGCATAAGCCGAACTATGAGGCGGATATCAATATACCGGTCCGTTACAGCGATCCGGGAAGCATTTCTAACATGCGCGACGTACTGGAATACATGACCAAGATTGAACAGAAAAACGCGCTACTAATGTACGGATGCAACGAAGTACCCGAGCGTCCATTGACAGGACGCCCCCGGAGTAACAGTACCTTAATCTGATCGTTGTTCAGGCCGCATCACATTGTGCGGCAATCACAATGATGTATACCCAGTAATCCATTCACTCTATGACGTCTGCTTGGTCTTAAGGGACGGCTTACCCTGCTTACAGGGTTTTAGTCGATGGTCAATTTCTGTTCGTAGTAACAACCAACCATCGAAGCCTGGAGCACTAGAACATCCTCTAAACCTGAACTGACCATGTATTTTGGATACAGCTCTCAAAAAAACAAGAAAATCACTGGTAAGATCATGTTTCGGTGAGGTTTTTATCTTGATAATTGAAGTTTACAAAACTTCACTTTGTTGGAGATAATGTTAGATCGCTCATAAATAGGGACTTTAGCATGCCTGTAATTACTCGGTTGATACTGCAAAATTTTAAAAAATTTCCGCTCCTGGACCTGTTTTTCAATGCTGATCGAAACATATTCATCGGTGATAATGAATCGGGTAAAAGTAGCATCTTACTAGCCCTTGATTTGGTTTTGAGTGACAGTAGACATCGTGTTGAAACTCTGGGCGTTGAATCCCTTATCTCACAATCTGCGGTGGAGAATTTTCTGGCGGGTGAACGTCGGGCCGATCTGCTACCAGTACTTATCGCTGACGTCTTTCTTCATCAAGGTAACAATCCTGATCTCAATGGCCGACAGAATCTGGCTGGCATAGATGCCGATGGCCTCAGAATGCGAATTGCACCGATGCTTGACGAATATGGCGAGGACATTCGACAAGTTTTGCAGCAGGATCCGACAAATTTCCCCTTCGAATACTACGCGGTTAAATTCACAACTTTTTCTGGAAGCCATTTTGCGAGCTTCAGGCGCTACCTGCGGCATCTGCTTCTTGAAAACGCACGTATCGATAGTGATCATGCTGCACTGGACTATACTCGCACAGTTTATGGTGTGAATGTGTCTGTCGCGGAACGGTACCGCCTTGAAAACAGTTATCGTCAACAGAAAAACCTCTTCTGTAACCAGCAATTGTCCGCTGTTAACAGCACGTTGGAAGATTATCAGTTTGGTATCCGTTCGGGAGCTAAATCGGGACTCGAAGCTAACCTTGATATTACTGAAGGTGGGATCTCTATCCGTAATAGGGGTAAAGGTCGGCAATGCTTTATCAAAACGGAGTTTGCCCTACGAAGGCATCAGCAACAGGGTGAGCTTCATTCATTATTGCTTGAGGAGCCGGAAAACCATCTTAGTCACGTGAGTATGAAAAAGCTGGTTAATCAGCTTGCCGCTGAGCAACAGAAACAACTTTTCATCGCAACACATAGCAGCCATATTTCATCCCGTCTTGATCTGCGTAAAGCAATCCTCTTTGGGGAATCCCGACCCGTTTTATTAAATGAGCTTTCAGATGAAACGGCAGCTTTCTTTATGAAAGCACCAGATAATAATGTTCTTGAATTTTCTCTGGCAAGACGAGTATTACTGGTAGAAGGTGATGCCGAATATATCCTAATCGAGTCTTTTTACCGTCAGCTCTTCAATGCCGCCCCTGAAGATGATGGTGTTCATATTATCGCTATTGGCGGTACTAGTTTCCGCCGTTATCTTGAACTGGCACTTTTACTGGGGAATCGAGTAGCTGCTTTACGAGACAACGATGGCAACTACCAACAGAATTGCTCCGAACGTTATGCTGATATTATCTGCGATCACATCAATGTTTTCGCCGATCACAACGATGAGCGATCAACGTTTGAAATCTGTCTGTATCAGGACAATATGGCGTTATGTGAGCTGCTGTTTGGGGAAGGCCGACGAACATTGACAGTGCAAGACTATATGCTGGCCAATAAGGCAGAAGCTGCATTTAAGCTGTTACAACATGATGGAGAAGAGCTCTGCGTTCCTGACTACATTCAGGAGGCTCTGGCATGGCTAAGAGGGTGATCTTTGCCGTTGCTGGCTCAGGTAAAACCACACTACTGATAGACAGACTCACGGTAAACAGTCGTACACTAATTCTGACGCATACCATCAATAACGAGACACATCTGCGATCCAAGATCATAAGTTTGTTTGGGTTTATGCCTGAAGGAATCCGTGTAATGACTTGGTTTGAATTTCTTCACGGTTTCTGTTTTCGCCCCTTTCTCCAGGAACATTTGGCTTCTCGAGGCCTGAGTTTTTCCCAGCCGCCACAGAGGATCCCACGCACTAATCGACTGCATTATCAGGATAATAGCGGCCGCATATATCATCGGCGGCTTGCTCAATTATTAATGGCTAGAGGTATGCTGCCGGATATATGCGATCGTCTTGAACGATATTACGACGAACTATTAGTCGATGAAGTGCAGGATTTTGCCGGAAACGATTTTAATTTCTTATTGGCTCTTTGCGAGGCAGAAATATCAGTCCTTTTTGCCGGTGATTTTTATCAGCATACCTATGATACGAGCAGGGATGGCAATGTTAACTCCACGCTTCACGACGATATTACCCGATATGAAGCCCGCTTCACTGCTGCTGGATTGGTGGTGGATCGTGAGACGCTTAGTAGAACGTGGCGTTGCTCAAGCACAATATGTGAATTTATTACTGAGAGACTGGATATCCGCATCGATGCACATGACTTTCGTGAAACATCTATTGACATCGTAACCGATACTGAGCGTGTGGCCACCTTACATTCAGACGATAGCGTCATTAAGCTTTTCTATAGTGAGCACCATCGTTATGGTTGTTACTCTCTAAATTGGGGAGCCAGTAAAGGACTGGATCACTTTCAGGACATATGCATTGTGATGGGAGCTACGCACTGGCGTCTTCTAAATAGATCGAATCTACAGACACTTCCACCTTCGTCGCGTAATAAACTTTATGTAGCTTGCTCCCGGGCTCGGGGAAACATTTATTTCGTTTCTGAAGCGAATTTCAGGAATTACAAAAAATGAAAAAATCTATGGTAGGGAAGCAACAGAAATTGTTCTGCCAGAACTTATCTTACCAGTAGCTACCCAAAACCTCGTTTCAGGTCATTACGTCAGGCACTATTCTGTGTAAAATCAGAGTCAACCCAATTTCGTGGAGTGCCCTGCTATGGCTGGCGTGAACAAAACGCACCTGACTGAAACAGACATCATTACTAAATTCATCCTTCCTGCGGTTAAGGATGCGGGCTGGGATGTGATGTCGCAGATTCGGCAGGAAGTGAAACTTCGCGATGGCAAGATTGTAGTCCGTGGCAAACTGGCGTCACGTATCAAAGTTAAGTCTGCCGATATCGTGCTGTACCACAAACCTAACTTGCCATTAGCAGTTATCGAAGCCAAGGCTAACAAGCACGCCATCAGTAAAGGGATGCAGCAGGGACTGGACTACGCAAGCCTGCTCGATGTTCCCTTTGTATTTGCCTCCAACGGTGATGGATTCATCTTCCACGATAAAACCAATCCGCAGCAGCTCGAATCCGAAATTGCCCTCAGTGACTTCCCAACACCTGAACAACTCTGGCAAAAATACTGTGCCTGGAAAGGGTTCACTCAGGAGCAGTTACCCGTTATCAGTCAGGACTATTTTGACGACGGTAGCGGGAAAGCTCCTCGTTACTATCAGATGCAGGCGATTAACCGAACGGTGGATGCCGTATCGGCAGGTAAGAACCGTATTCTGCTGGTCATGGCCACGGGTACGGGCAAAACGTATACCGCGTTCCAGATAATCTGGCGGCTGTGGAAAGCCAAAAACAAAAAACGCATCCTCTTCCTCGCGGACCGCAATATTCTGGTCGATCAAACTAAAAATAACGATTTTCAACCTTTCGGCACTGCGATGACTAAAGTCACCGGGCGTACCATCGACCCGGCCTATGAGGTGCATCTGGCGCTGTATCAGGCCATTACCGGACCGGAAGAATACCAAAAAGCCTATAAACAGGTTGCCCCGGATTTCTTTGACCTGATTGTGATTGACGAATGCCACCGTGGCAGCGCGTCTGAAGATTCAGCCTGGCGAGAGATTCTGGAGTATTTCGGCAGTGCCACTCAGGTCGGTCTGACGGCAACGCCAAAAGAAACGGAAGACGTCTCCAATATCGATTACTTCGGTGAGCCGGTTTACACCTATTCGCTGAAAGAGGGTATTGAAGACGGTTTCCTCGCCCCTTACAAAGTCGTGCGCGTTGATATCGACGTTGATGTCCAGGGCTGGCGGCCCGTCAAAGGTCAACTGGATAAATACGGCGAAGAGATTGAGGACCGTATTTACAACCTGAAAGATTTTGATCGCACGCTGGTGATTGATGAGCGCACCATGCTGGTGGCGCAGACCATCACCGATTACCTGAAACGTACCAACCCGATGGATAAAACCATCGTTTTCTGCAACGACATCGATCACGCCGATCGAATGCGCCATGCGCTGGTGGTGCTCAACCCCGAGCAGGTGTTGAAGAACGAAAAGTACGTGATGAAAATCACCGGCGACGATGATATCGGCAAGGCGCAACTGGATAACTTTATCAATCCTAAAAAAGCCTACCCGGTTATCGCGACAACGTCAGAATTGATGACCACTGGCGTTGATGCGCAGACCTGCAAGCTGGTGGTATTAGATCAAAACATTCAGTCGATGACCAAGTTTAAACAGATCATTGGGCGCGGCACGCGCATCAACGAAAAACACGGCAAGCTGTGGTTCACTATTCTCGATTTCAAAAAAGCGACCGAGCTGTTTGCCGACCCACGCTTTGATGGCCTGCCAGAAAAGGTGCTGGTGGTAAAACCCGGTGATATTTCTGACAAAGATTCAGACTTCAATGAACAACTGGATGCGGAAAATAACGCTGATGGCGGTGATAATGACGCCAGTGAAGCGCGAGAAGACGTCGCTGACTATCAGGTCAATCGTGACAAGCAAGCGGGCAACGGTGAGTTCCATGACGATGATGAAAACAAAGTCCGCAAATTCTATGTGAATGGCGTGGATGTAAAAGTGCTGGCTAAGCGCGTTCAGTATTACGATTCTGATGGCAAACTGGTGACTGAATCTTTCCAGGATTACACCCGCAAAACGATGCTCAAAGATAGCGAATACGCCTCACTGGATAGCTTCGTGCGCAAATGGCAGGATGCACCACGCAAACAGGTGATCATCGAAGAACTGGAGCAACTGGGGATTCTGTGGGACGTGCTGGCCGAAGAGGTGGGTAAAGATCTCGACCCGTTTGATTTGCTCTGCCATGTGGTGTACGGTCAGCCGCCGTTAACCCGGCAGGAACGCGTGGCCAATGTGCGTAAGCGCAATTACTTCACCAAATACGCCGAGCCAGCACAGCAGGTACTTAACACGTTGTTGGACAAATATGCCGACGAAGGCGTTCAGGAAATTGAGGATGTGCAGGTGCTGAAACTGAAGCCGTTCGATACGCTGGGTCGTCCAATAGAAATCATCAAAACCCGCTTTGGCGACAAGAAGGCGTATGAGCAAGCCGTCAACGAACTGGAGAACGAAATCTACCAGTTACCGCCGCGCTCAGCCTGATAACCTATAAATACATTGCCACTGGCCGCGTCTGCGACCGATGGCATCCTTTTTTAAGTATGGAAAGAAAACATGTCGATTAGCTCAGTCATTAAATCCCTTCAGGATATTATGCGTAAAGACGCCGGTGTGGACGGCGATGCCCAGCGTCTGGGACAGCTTTCATGGCTGCTGTTTTTAAAGATTTTTGATACCCAGGAAGAAGAGCTGGAACTGGAGCAGGATGACTACCAGTTCCCGATCCCACAGCGTTATTTATGGCGTAGCTGGGCGGCAAACAGCGAAGGCATTACCGGTGATGCGTTGCTGGAGTTTGTGAACGACGACCTGTTCCCGACGCTGAAAAACCTCACCGCGCCGATCGATAAGAACCCGCGTGGCTTTGTGGTCAAACAGGCGTTCAGCGATGCCTACAACTACATGAAAAACGGTACGCTGCTACGCCAGGTGATTAACAAGCTTAACGAAATCGACTTCAGCAGCAGCCAGGAACGCCATCTGTTTGGCGATATCTACGAGCAGATCCTGCGCGATCTGCAAAGTGCCGGAAATGCGGGCGAATTCTATACCCCACGTGCCGTGACGCGCTTTATGGTTAACCGCATCGACCCGAAGCTGGGTGAGTCGATTATGGATCCGGCGTGCGGCACCGGCGGCTTCCTCGCTTGCGCCTTCGACCATGTGAAAGACCATTACGTCAAAACGACTGAAGATCATAAAACCCTACAACAGCAGATCTATGGCGTAGAGAAAAAGCAACTTCCGCACCTGCTGTGTACGACCAATATGCTTTTACACGGCATCGAAGTACCGGTGCAAATCCGTCACGACAACACGCTGAATAAACCGCTCTCTTCCTGGGATGAGCAGGTCGATGTAATTGTTACCAACCCACCGTTTGGCGGCACAGAAGAAGACGGCATTGAGAAAAACTTCCCGGCAGAGATGCAGACCCGTGAAACAGCTGACTTGTTCCTGCAACTGATTATCGAAGTGCTGGCCGACAAAGGCCGCGCGGCGGTGGTATTACCGGACGGTACGCTGTTTGGTGAAGGTGTAAAAACCAAAATCAAAAAGCTGCTCACCGAAGAGTGCAACCTGCACACCATTGTGCGGTTACCGAACGGCGTGTTTAACCCGTACACCGGCATCAAAACCAACATTCTTTTCTTCACCAAAGGTCAGCCAACAAAGGATGTGTGGTTCTATGAGCATCCGTACCCGGACGGCGTGAAGAACTACAGCAAAACCAAACCGATGAAGTTTGAAGAGTTCCAGGCGGAAATCGACTGGTGGGGTAATGAAGCCGACGGTTTTGCCAGCCGCGAAGAGAACAATCAGGCGTGGAAAGTCAGCATCAAAGACATCATCGCCCGTAACTTCAACCTTGATATTAAGAACCCGTACCAGGGCGAAACCATCAGCCACGATCCGGATGAACTGCTGGCGCAGTACCAGAGGCAGCAGGCGGAAATCAGCGAACTGCGTAACCAGCTACGCGACATTCTCGGTGCCGCGCTGGCGGGTAACAAGGAGGCGAACTGATGACCGTTGAGAAGCTGATCACCGACCATATTGATATTTGGTCTTCTGCACTGCAAACCCGCTCCACGGCGGGACGCGGCAGTAACGGTAAAATCGACCTCTATGGCATTAAGAAACTGCGCGAGCTGATTCTGGAACTGGCGGTGCGCGGCAAACTGGTGCCGCAGGACCCGAATGATGAACCGGCGTCTGAGTTGTTGAAGCGTATTGCTGCCGAGAAAGCGGAGCTGGTGAAGCAGGGTAAAATTAAAAAGCAGAAGCCGCTGCCGGAGATTAGTGAGGATGAGAAGCCGTTTGAATTACCTGTGGGGTGGGAGTGGTCTTCAATTCAAAATCTATGTCTGCTTGAGAATGGTGATAGAAGCAAGAATTATCCTAATAAATCCACTCTTACTGAGACTGGTGTCCCATTCGTTAATGCGGGACATTTGTTGAATGGAAAAATAGATGAAAAAGAAATGACTTTTATTAAAGAAAGTCATTTTGAAACTTTGCGTTCAGGAAAATTTTTGCCCGGTGACATTTTGTTTTGCTTACGAGGTTCTCTGGGGAAATCTGCATTAGTCGAGAATATCTCTGGTGCAATTGCGTCTTCGTTAGTTATAGTGCGAGTCTATCCGCTGGTAAATAACAAGTATGTTCATTTTTATTTCGATAGTCCTATTTCTTATCAATTCATAAAAAAGTATGACAACGGTACTGCACAACCTAATCTTGCAGCAAATGATTTAGCTCGGTTTCTGATTCCTGTTCCACCAATTGACGAACAAATTAGAATTCTTGGCAAAATTGATAACTTAATGTCTCTCTGCGACAAACTGGAGCAGCAATCGCTAACCAGTCTGGACGCGCATCAGCAACTGGTGGAAACTCTGCTGGCAACGCTGACCGACAGTCAAAATGCCGAAGAACTCGCCGAAAACTGGGCGCGAATCAGCCAGCATTTCGACACACTGTTTACCACCGAATCGAGCATCGATGCGCTTAAGCAAACCATTCTGCAACTGGCGGTTATGGGTAAACTGGTGCCGCAAGATCCTAACGACGAACCGGCTTCCGAATTGCTTAAACGTATTGAGGAGGAAAAAGCGCAACTGGTGAAAGAAGGAAAAATCAAAAAACAAAAGCCGTTGCCCCCAGTGAGTGATGAGGAAAAACCGTTTGAGTTGCCACAGGGGTGGGAATGGTGTCGTATCGGTGATTGTAGTTTGTCTACCGAATATGGAATATCTCATAAAACATCTAAATCTTCGCAAGGAGTACCCGTTTTAAAGATGGGGGATATTCAAAACGGGGAGGTAAAGTTAGGTGGGCAACAAGTTATAGATTCTGATATTGAAGAATTACCATATTTGTATTTGGAACATAGAGATATTTTATATAATCGAACAAACAGTGCAGAGCTTGTTGGAAAGGCTGGCATCTACTTAGGTAAGGATAATACTTACACTTATGCCTCTTATTTAATTAGAATTCGCACGGATAAAAATGGAAGCATGCCAGAATTTATCAATTTGAATATGCAGGCACCATTTTTTAGACTTACTCAAATAAATCCATATGTTAAGCAGCAATGTGGGCAAGCTAACGTTAATGGCACAATAATGAAAAATATGCTTGTAGCTATTCCTCCGTTCGCTGAACAGAAGAGAATACTGCTTAAAGTCGTGCAACTTAGTGATATTTGCAGCCATCTCAAATCCCGCCTGCAATCTGCCCAGCAAACCCAGCTCCGCCTGGCAGATGCCCTTACCGACGCAGCATTAAACTAAGGATCAGACGATGCCGGTACATCATGCAATCTGGCGGATAGGGGAGAACCCTCAGCCGCTAACCATCAGCAAACTCGCCAGCGAGCAACTGCTGGAGAAGATGATTTTAAACGATCCCACTATCCTCTCCGATCAGTGGATGATCATCGGTCATCAGGAAAATACGCTCGATAAAGGGCGTATTGACCTGCTGGCGATTGCGCCGGATGCGTCGCTGATCCTGATTGAACTGAAACGCGACCGCACGCCGCGTGAAGTCGTTGCCCAAGCGCTGGATTACGCCTCCTGGGTGGATGACTTAACCGCCGATCGCCTGTCGCAGATTTATGAAAAATTCTCTGGCGGCGGTAATCTGGGTGATGCGTTTAGACAGCGCTTTAATACTGAGCTGGAAGAAGAGTCGCTCAATCAGTCGCATCAAATCATTATCGTGGCGGCGGAGCTGGATCCTTCCACCGAACGCATCGTCGACTATCTGAGTAAGAACGGCATCTCAATTAACGTTCTGTTCTTTAAAGTATTCCAGCATGGTGATGAACAGTTCTTAAGCCGCGCCTGGCTTATCGATCCGAGCGAAACGCAAACCAATGCCGCACAGGCCACTGCCACCAGCGCCAGTGCGAAAGAACCCTGGAACGGTGAGTTTTATGTCTCGTTTGGCGATTCAAACAGTCGCGTCTGGGAAGAGGCGCGCCGCTACGGGTTTATCAGCGCGGGGGGCGGGAGTTGGTACAGTCAGACCTTAAAACAGCTTCAGCCTGGCAACCGCGTCTGGGTGAAAATACCGGCAACGGGTTACGTCGGCGTCGGTATTGTACAGAGCGGCGTTGAGCCTGCCGGCAGCTTCACCATCAACACTGACGACGGTGAAAAGCGGGCGATGGATGTGCTTAAGTACAGCGATCGCTATCACCTGAATGCGGATGACCCCGACAAGTCCGAGTATTTTGTCCCCGTGAAATGGCTGGAAACCCGCAGTGAGCAAGAGGCGGTGAACGAGGTCGGATTCTTCGGCAATCAAAACACAGTGTGTAAGCCCACAACGCCGAAATGGCGTCACACCGTCGAAAAATTAAAACTCTATTTTAAAAACTGGGATGGTCAAGTGTAAAATCCCATCCTGACAAAAGGCCTTTTCAGGCCTTTTGTCATTTCTTCCCGTTAGAACCTTATCGAGACGCGCAAGGGAGAGTCGCGCCCACCTGATTTTACGCTAGCGCTCTGCTAGTGACAGCCAGCTCGCAGGGAGTGAGTTGACCGTGTTTAACGCCTAACCGAGGGGCGTAAACTGCACACAGAGGTTAATGATGGCTAAAGCGCACTCCACGCCGCTCAACGACATTGCGACTATCGCGACGAATTTAAAAGACCGTTATAAAAACGGCTTCCCTGTTCTGAAAGAAATTGTGCAAAACGCAGATGATGCACAGGCGTCATCATTAATCTTTGGCTGGAGCCCAGGCATTGCCGGGGCAGATCACCCCTTATTGGGTGACCCTGCGCTTTTCTTTATCAATAATGCGCCTCTGACACTCGACGATGTAGAGGGGATCCTCTCCATCGGCATTGGCACCAAACCGGGCGACGAAAATGCGGTGGGGAAATTTGGCCTTGGAATGAAAAGCCTGTTCCATCTCGGAGAAGTGTTCTTTTATCAGGCTTTTGACTGGCATACCGCATCGGCCAAGTCCGACGTTTTTAACCCCTGGGACAGTTACAGACCAGCCTGGGCCGAAGTGAGCCAGCAGGATAAAGTTCGTCTTGAGGATGAAGTCCGCGCAATTACCCAAAATGAGTGCGATGGTTATTTCGTTGTCTGGGTTCCGCTGCGTTCAGAGAGTATCTATCAGGCTCGCCAGGATGATGAAAACTTTATTATTGTCGGCGAAGACTATCGTCATGAAGTGCCTGATTTTATTTCCGACCCGGGACTCGGGGATAAGCTCGCCAGCCTGTTACCGCTGATGAAAACCTTGCAGGACATTGAGCTGGTCGTGAAAACAGGGCAGGGGTATCAGCGTCAAATACATATCTCGCTGCCTGAAAAGGCAACTCGCCCACAATTTACCAGGCTTAATGGTGCTGGGGAATGGCAAGGCCACATTACCGTTCAGCGTGCTGGATTGCCGGACCCTCAGCAAAAATTCTACGTCGGGCACGAGGTTTTGCTGGATACGCCTGAGTTTTCTGCTCTGAAATCACAACGCACCTGGCCATTCAGTTATTCACGAGAAGGTAAGAAGACCGCCGATAAAGCGCTGCCTCATGCTGCGGTAGTGATGTTGGCGGAAAAAGTGCCTGAAGGAGAGGCAACGCTGACGGTAGAATGGGCGGTGTTTTTACCTCTGGGTGAGCAGGACACCGCACAGCATGCGCAGAAACAGACATTCTCTCTTTCTGGTCAGTACTCGTATCAAATTATTCTACACGGCTACTTTTTCATCGATGCCGGGCGAGTGGGTATCCAGGGGTTGGCTACACTCACCAGCCCCACGCCGTTATTCAATGCCCCGGATTCTCCTGCTCAGGAACAACTGGTTCAGGAATGGAACCGTTGTCTTGCCACTCAGGGGACATTGCCGTTATTACCGAAAACGCTTGCTTCTCTGATGTCGCTTATTCACGCCGGGGATGCGGAAAAAGCGGCAATTTCGGATGGCGTGCGTAGAGCTTTACGCAACAATAATGCCTGGCTCCACTGGGTTACGTTGTACCATCTGTGGGTATGTGAACTCACGCGGGATGGACGTCAGTGGTGTTTAGTTGATGCGAACACTCCCGTTCGTCTATTGCCTACCACACCTTCAGGTGAAGCGCATCGCCCCTGGGAAGTGCTGCCCGCTCTGGAAAGCTTGGGTATAACGCACAGATTCATCGATGAAACGCAGCAGAATATCTACAACGAATTTAAAAGTAAGTGGCAGTTGTCTGAGATTCAGGCGTTGCTACAGGCCATACCGTCAATGGTGTTTACGGCACCAAAGCTCACGAACTATCTCAACCAACTGCTGAAAACGTTGCCGATTCAATCAGACAGCTTTGTGCCTGACCTAATTGCATTGCTCAGGAAAACGTTTTTTAACGTGCCGCTGGTGGAGCTCTCACGTAACCAGACTGCGATCGGTGAGTTGATGGCGCTTATTCGCCCGACCTGGCGTTACAGGATTGCCATTGATCGTCAGGAGCAAGCCCTGTGGGAAGCGCTTGGACGTACTGCTATGGATACGCTGCTGGTGCCCGCTTTTCTCGATAACAGTAAAGAGCCCGCCAGTGCTTCTTTGAACTGGGAGACGGTTGGCAGCCTGCTACAGGCAATGCAGGCGCAGGCTTCTGCCAGCGATGACTTTGAAAAACTGGTGCAGAATTTTATCGACAAACTCTCAGTTCCCGATCAACAGGAATTGTACCGCCGGTTTGATACGTTGAAGATCTTTAAGGTTTCACAACCAACAGGGAAACCTTACCTGGAGACGCGCCGTCACTTGCTTGAACTAAAACAAAAGCGAAGGATCTTCAAACTTGGCGGGAGCGCCAACTTTGGTATGGGTTTAAGTGCATTGTTGCAGCAGGCGCTGTTTGAAAAAGAAATCGTACTGATCGCTAATAAAACTAACCAGACCCTTTTTGGTGGTTCTGAATATTCTGAAGCACAGGAGTGTGACAGCGCAGGCGTGGTCCATTTGCTTGAGCTTCATCCTCGCCTGGATTTTCCGGCAAAACGCATTGACCTGCTCAATAAAATGGCTGCCGATGGGGACAAATTTGGCCCCAGAGAGCGGCTTGCGTATCGCTATCTGATGCACGGTAATTCGGATGATACTGGTGAAGCTGAATTGTGGAAGGCGGGTAAAGCGCATCCCGTATGGGCAAAAATTCTTTCTGATGCCGATTCGCAGCAGGTTAAGTGGACTATTATTTCGCCAGAAATAGAGCAGAATCTTGGGCTGACTCCCGGATTCGAGAAGGCGCTAAGGCTTGATAGTGTTACGCCGGATCATGTGATCCACCGCTTCAAAGAAAGCCTTGAATATCTGGAGTTTGATGACTTATCTGCAGAATATGCGGAAGAAGTTCTGATGCACATTGGTCGTTCTATGGGCGAAACAATGTGGCGGCAGATGGCACTTCATCGTAGGGAAGGCAAAGACGGGTATATATCCCTTGATGAGCGTTGTTTCTTGCGTGGGGGGCGCATTGAACTGCCCACTGAATTGAATGACAACGTGACGTTCATCCAATCCGCCAGTCAGCCGGAAGTGCAGGAGCAGCAGCGCAAATATCTGCCAATGGTGAACGCTGAACATGCGGTCATGCTGGCTTTATCCGAGCCGAACCCGGAACAATACTGCGATTTTATCCTGCAATTGTTAATGCAGCCGATGAATGACTTGTCTTCAGAGAGAGCATTCAGCAACCTGCGCAGCCAAAAATGGCTTTTGCACCGTGATGTCGCGATAGCACCAGAAAATATTCTGAATATCAGTGCGGCAGACTATCCGGAGATAGCGAAGCTGACAGAAGCGACGCAGCTCATCGCTCTGCTTGAGGATATTGTTCTACCAGATGATGCTAACCGTGCGCTGAGTCCATTGGTCGTGCGAGGTAAAGCTGCGTTTTACAAAGCGCTCACTGTGGCAGGTACACTTCCCCTTTATGCTATCGGCAACAGCTTACGTCTCACTGATACGATTATTCTTCAAGCCAGTGACAGGTCTTACGCGTTTGATAACTTTGAGGGCTGGCGGCTTTTAATTGAGTGCCTCAAAGGCGCCGAGTCGCTTGAGGGAAATGAGGCCATCAATGCGCTGAGTTTTGCGCATCCGGTTACAGATAAGATAGTTTCCAGCTACCGACGTCTCGTCGACAGCATGAATCCAACCCAAAGCGGCGAATTGCGTAAAGCACTGTTGAGCTCGCTGTGTCATACCCATTCAGACCCTGCCAGTGTACTGCGTTCAATGCTGCTCAGGACGGCAGCGGATACCTGGGCGTTAGCCACCGATCTCTGTTATGGCGTAACGGGCGCAGAACGTAGTGCTGTTCTACATGATGACGACTGGGCGTATTTGTTCCCTTGGCTGCAGGCTAATGACTTGTCGGTAGACAGAACTGAATCTGAAGGGCATCTCACTCATGTGGAGCATTCAGCAAATGTCTTAAGGGACTACTTTGCTCCGTGGGAACGCTGGGTTCCACGTAAGGCAATCGCTGCGCTGCTGGCCTTACTGGCTGGGAATCGTAAGGTTCGTACGCTGTGTGAGAACTATCTGGGACTGCAAAGTTATGCCCTGTTCGTGAATGAACTGTCGCATGACAGCAAACCCTTAACCAACCATGACGCTCATTTTGCAGGGTTAACGCTCTTACAGTGCATTGAGAAATATGCCTTTGCCGTGAAGGTTTACGAAGAAAACACGTTGCAGGTTCATTCACTGTTCCAGGAACGTTTGACCGTGGCGCTGGCAACTGACCTGGATACGATCTTTGTTGGTCAGCACGGCTACGCTTTTTATACCGGTCAGGCACCGCAAATCTTCATTCGCCGATTTTCCCCAGACCAGTACACGCCTCAGCAACTTTTGGCGATTCTGAAACGCAGCACCAGTTGGCTGCAGGAAGGTATTTATCTGCAGAGGGCAAGACTGGACACCCTCTGGCAATCCTTTGAGCAGGCCGAACAGCTGGACGTGAATATCGCGCGCGTCACTATCCTGAACAGCATTGTGGAGCGCCTCAAAACGCTGGGCCTTAAAAACTCTCAGCTTAACGTTTTAATGAGATCCTATGAGAGTGAGCTTCACTCTCTTGCTGAAAAGAGTGACGGTAAGTCGCTCCACAGTCCGAGGCTCACTGAAATTGTCTATGAGATTGCTAATGCCATCCGGGATCGACCTGAAATGCAGGCTGAAATATTAACGGCGGTTAGAAAACGCATTGAAGATGCACAGTATCAGCCATCAAGTGTTCCTTTTGAACTGTTCCAGAATGCCGATGATGCGGTAGAAGAGTTGTTTACGCTGGATAGTGATGCCCGTAATGAGCGCGAGCACCAGAAATTTATGGTGAAAGAGCAAAATGACGGATTATCCTTCTTCAACTGGGGGCGCGAAATCAACCGCTTCCAAAGTGTGAAGAATGAGCAAGTCGAAAACATACATGATGGTTATAAAAACGATCTGAAAAAAATGCTGGCGCTTTACCAGTCGGATAAAGAGCAGGGGGTTACCGGCAAGTTTGGCCTCGGCTTCAAAAGCTGTCTGCTGGTGTCCGATAACCCTTACCTATTGTCGGGGCGGCTGGCGACTAAAATAGCGGGTGGAATTGTGCCCGAGTCCTGTGATGCTGAAAGCTATAAACAACTAAATCAACTCACTGAAAGTGCCGCGACAAATGGCCTGTCACCTACTCTTGTGTATTTGCCACTGCGCCAGCATATGCAAGCGGAAATGGTGTTAAAAGATTTTACTCTGTATGCAGGTTTGCTAAGTCTTTATGCACGTAACTTGCGCCAGATTGTCATTGATGAGCATGAATGGCGCTGGGAGCCTGCTCAGTATGCACGTATTCCTGGTCTGTCATTGGGCAAGGTTATGCTGCCGAACAGCAAGGGTGTTCAGTCATCAGTGCGAGTGGCGGTTTATCAGACCGAAATCGATGATGAACGCTGTCATCTAGTTTTCCAGGTCACGCGCAGGGGTTTGAGAGGTTTTGACACTCATATTCCGCGATTGTGGAATTTGTCTCCGTTGATGAGTGATACCCGGCAGGGATTTTTGATTAACGCTGGATTTGAGGTTGATATTGGTCGGCGCCAGTTGGCTATTGAAGCTGAACGTAACCGGGGCATCATTCAGAAAGCGGGAGCGAAAGTTCATTCTCTGCTGGAATTGCTCTGGCGTGAAACTGAGCATAACTGGGAGGTGCTAGTTGCTGAGTGGGAACTAAGCCCAGAATTAACTCATAGTCAGTTCTGGGAAAGCATCTGGGACGTAATGTCTACAGGCATCAGTAACGACGCTACCGCGATGGAAAATGAAAAGTTGCTACAGCAACTTTACGAAAGCGAAAACGGCATCATGAGCTTCTATCGCTCATATCCCGCGCTGCCCAACGGATTTAAAGAGCAGGCTACCGGGCTGATAAAGTGGAGCGACAGAGTGCGTTGTGCGGATGAACTGGTTTCTCGTCTGGCGAGTTCACTGATTCATCTCCCTGCGTTTCAGGCATTGCACAGTGCACAGTGCCTGGTAGCAGACACGACGGGAGGCAAACTTAAAGTCGAAACTAAACTGTCGCTTGAATCGTTATTAAGCGCGTCATTGCCGGATAAACAGGGCGTTGATATCCAACATTTGGTTCCACGGGATGCTGAGAAGCTGGCAGTCGTATTTAACGAAGAGTTCGATAAGCGACTGGGTGAATTGACAGGCTGGCAGGATAAAATTGAGGCTTTCAGAAAACAGCTGGCGAACCTTCATGTGCAAACACAAGCAGGTTCCACACGTCCGATTAGCCAAATTTTGCTCGGTAACACTCCTTGTGCCGAAAAAAATGAACGGTTGATATCTGGGTTTGCACCTACCGATGCCATCATTTCATCATCATATTCTAAGCAGGCCTGTGAATTTATTGTTTATTGCAAACGCAGAAGTCAGGGATATGTTTTTGAGGATTTACTTGAATGGGCAGGTCGCAATGACCTGGCGGCTGATAATCAAAAGCAACAAGCATTTTGTCGTTTTCTGATTGAAGGTCTGGAAGGAGATAAACTGGCGGGTAAGCTAATGGAAGAAATACCTCCAGGCTGGTTACTTGAACTTAAACTGCGCCCAGGCGCGTTCCCGGCAGACTGGCACTGGAGCAATAATGACATTGCATCTCTCCTGCAGGGACGATTACTCACTAATAGCGACAGAACAAGGGCATGGGAGCGCGAGATTCGCGAGACACCGGAAGAATACGAACCGTTGGTGACACCAGGTGAGGCCGTGCAAAGAATACACAGCTGGTGGGAAGAGCACCAGCAGGAAGAGTTGGCGAAATATAATACCCGACTCTACCCAGAAGGTTGGTTTGACTGGGAGGCTTTGAGAAATGGCTCTGACGATCAGCGCTCACGCATGGCGTTATTGAAACTGCTTTATCTTGGTTCGTGCCAGACCATTGGCCGGACTCAGGAGGAGCAACACCGTGCCGCAATTGAGCATTTTGAAGACAAAGGCTGGTGGGAAACATTTATCAATCCAGATGCTGCGCAGCAGTGGTTAGATGTGATGGACGATTACCTTGAGGATTCTTTGTACGGAGATACGTATCGTATCTGGTTGCAGATACTTCCGTTGTATCGTTTTTCCAGACACTTAGATACCTATGGCGAACTGCTGAATATGTCGGAAGCGTTCCTTGAAAATATTAGTGATTTACTGCGACCGGCATCCAGTCCCAAGCTTTCGGGGACGGGTAGATGGACCCTGGCTCCTGAGTTACGTGCGACCTTGGGGACCGGAGTGAATTTCATCTTTCGTGAATTGGTGCGTAATAACGTGTTTACCGATTTCAGCATTCATCGATATTGTTTTTCTGCGCCGGAACGCGTCAGGCGTCTGTTACTGGCGATGGAATTCGACGAAATAGATGTTAGGCAATCCACAGCCAGTGATTCGCTTCTGTTGTGGACGTTTTTCAGCAAGCACCTCGGCGAGGAAAATGCGACCTTTAATCATTGTTTCGACATACCGCTGCGTATTTTAACCAGCGATGGAAAACGAGCGCTTCGCATTGAAATATTTGGACAGGATCCTCTGGACTACGTATGAAAATGACATTTCAGCAGGGCCAACAGGTACGACATGAACGCTTTGGGTTGGGGACGATTGAACTCCTGCGAGAAAACACCGCACTCATTCGTTTCGAGTCTAGTTTTGAAGAGCGTCCTCTTTCCGAACTGGAGCCAGTACGCAGCGCGCAGGATGCTTTAGCTGAAGGTAATTATGACGATCTGCGTGAAGTCCTTGCGCGCAGTCAGGCGCTTGCGATCCGCTCCATCAATGATAGTTGGGGGGTGTTCTCCACTTCACGTATCAACCTGCTGCCGCATCAGTTATGGGTATGTCACCGCGTGTTACGGCAATGGCCGGTACAAAAGCTGATTGCTGATGACGTAGGGTTGGGGAAAACCGTTGAGGCAGGGCTGATCCTTTGGCCGCTGCTGGCTAAAAAACGTGTGCAGCGTCTGTTGGTTTTAGCGCCTGCATCGTTAGTACCGCAGTGGCAGGAGCGTTTGCGGCAGATGTTTGATATTCGTTTGTCCCTCTACTCCGCGGAAATTGATACTGAGCGATCAGATTACTGGAATACGCACCCCTGGGTGGTCGCTTCATTGCCGACACTGCGAAAAGATATTAATGGCAGGCACGAGCGAATGCTCAAAGCAGACGACTGGGACTTGCTGATCATCGATGAAGCACATCACCTTAACTCGCTAGAAGATTCGGGGGCGACTCAGGGCTATCGATTTGTGCAGAAGCTTGTCGATCACGGTAAGTTCGCCTCGCGGCTTTTTTTCACAGCTACCCCGCATCGCGGGAAAAATTACGGCTTCTTTGCTCTGTTGAGGCTTTTACGTCCAGACTTATTTGACGTGAATAAGCCATTTGAAACTCAGCAGCATCATGTTCGGGATGTTGTGATTCGCAATAATAAGCAAACCGTCACGAATATGGACGGTGAGCATTTGTTCAAGACCGTCAACGTGACCTCACAGACCTATCATTTTTCTGAGGCTGAACAGTCATTCTATGACCGGCTCACACGATTTATTCTTTCAGGGCAGGCCTACGCTTCGTCGCTAAGCTCTGCAAACCAGCAGGCCGTGCAACTGGTGTTAACGGCAATGCAGAAACTGGCGGCAAGTTCGGTAGCGGCAATTTATGCCGCAATAAATGGGCGTATAGCCAGGCTCGGGGAAAATCAGAAAAAGCTGCAGGCGCTGAGTGATGAAATGAATGCCATCATGAGTGATTCTCAGGCCCCGGATCTCGATGATGCCTACATTGCGCTTGAAAGCGAATATGTTGAACTGTCTGCTTCGGTTCAACTTATGCAGAATGAGCTGCCCATGCTTGAAGAGCTGCAGGCGCTTGCGGGGAATGTGGAATCGGAAACGAAAATCCAGACCTTGCTTCATGTGCTGGAAACCACGTTTCTTAATCGCACCATCGTATTCTTTACTGAATATAAAGCGACACAGGCCCTGCTAATTAATACTCTGAATGCTCGCTTTGGCTATGGTTGCGTCAGCTTTATCAATGGCGAAGGACGCCTGGAAGGGATTTACAATAAACAGGGCGTCAAAACGTCATGGAGTATGGATCGCTACCATGCTGCGGAGCAATTTAAAAGCGGGCAGGTACGCTTTATTGTTTGTACTGAAGCCGGTGGTGAAGGTATTGATTTGCAGGACAACTGTTATTCCATGATTCATGTTGATCTGCCGTGGAATCCGATGCGTCTTCATCAGCGTGTAGGGCGACTCAACCGCTATGGTCAAAAACATCAGGTTGAAGTTATTACTTTACGCAACCCCGATACTGTAGAGTCCAGAATATGGGATTTGTTAAACAGCAAAATAACCACAGTCATGCGTTCTTTGGGCGACGCGATGGAGGAACCGGAAGATCTGTTGCAGCTTATTCTTGGGATGAGTGATAAAGGTTTTTTCAATTCACTTTTTGCTGATGGCCTGACACAAAAACCAGAAACTCTAAATACGTGGTTCGACTCCAGAGCAGGGACCTTCGGAGGTCAGTCGGCGGTCAGCGTAGTTAAGGGGCTCGTTGGTCATGCTGATAAATTCGAATATCAGAATTTACAGGAAGTCCCTAAGTTGGATCTAAATAACATGTATAGTTTTTTAGAAAATATGCTCAAATTGAATGGTCATCGTCTTGAGAATGAGGGAGGGACACTTTCTTTCGTTACACCGAAGGAGTGGATAACCCAGTTTGGGATTAAGAAAAAATATAATAATATGACGTTTGACAGAATATCTGAAGACAAGTCACTTGAAGTGCTTGGCGTTGGGCACGTTATTTTAAATAATGCGATCGTTCAGGCAGAGAAATTCAATGCGTCAACTGCGGTAGCTCGGGGAATTACTGCACCTTTGCTCATTTATATTATTCGCGATCAAATTACTGGCGACAGTAATGTACATTCATTCACCGTTGTAGGTGTATTACTGAATGACGAACCGAAAATTCTGGTGAACGACGACCTTGTCCATCAATTATCTGTTATTTATGAAGGCATGCCTAAAGGATCACCAGTTGTAAAACTTGATAGCACCTATCAAATTGATTCTACTAGTGATCTTAAAATTGCAGAGATATCATTAGAACAGGCAATTCCTTCGTTAAATTTGCCTTACGAAAAAGTCAGTTGGAATCACACAGCAACATTTATACCTCAATAAGTTATGTTATTATAGATACCAACTCCACCTTTAAATCAACGGTGGAGTTGGTTAATGATTATTCCTTATGGAGACGCATTTCACAATTTTGAATATAATCACCATACCACTGCATCATTTCCCTACGACCATCCAGATACTGGGCATGGTTATAAGTACCACGAATCGAGTTTTTATCTACATGCGCTAGCTGTGTTTCAATCCAGGCCGTGTTAAAACCTTGCTCATGAAGAATGGTACTCATAGTGTGGCGAAAACCATGGCCGGTAGCTCTTTTATCATATCCAATTCTCTTCAAAACCATGTTAACACTGGTTTCACTCATCGGTTTATTAACATCATTTCGTCCAGAGAAAATAAACTGATAGCTTCCAGTGAGTTGTTCCAGTTGCTGAAGGGCTTGCAAGGATTGGCTAGATAGCGGGACGAGATGCGTTCGCTTCATCTTCATCCTATTTTTAGGTATTTCCCACAGACTGTTTTCGAAGTCAATTTCGCACCATTCAGCCATTCGCAACTCTACTGTTCTTAATCCAGTTAGCATCAACAAACGAGTCGCGAGCAGAGTTATTAAACTACCTGAATAATTTGATAATTTCTGTAAAAATTCAGGTAATTCAGGCTCGGTCAGAAAGGGATAATGATGTTTTTCATATCCTTGCAATGCGCTGGCAAGATCTGCGGCTGGATTGTATTCAGCACGCCCCGTGACTATTGCGTATCGAAAGACTTCACTGCAGCGTTGGCGAACTTTACTGGCTAACTCTGGCGCGCCACGTTTTTCTATACGCTGAAGAACGGATAAAAGCTCTAGCGGCTTGATTTCGTTAACAGGCCTGGAACCTAAATGAGGGAAAACATTATTTTTGAATCCACGATTAACATAATCAGCATAGTTTTTTGACCATCCAGAGATTTTCGCGTTGTACCACTCTGTAGCTATTGCCTCAAAGGTATTTGTGATTGATTGTTTTTTGGCGAGTAGTTCTGCTTTTTTTACTTCACCTGGATCTTGATCGTTAGCCCGAATTCTCCTTGCGTCATCGCGCCTGGTTCGTGCATCAGCCAGAGAAATATCTGGGTATGTACCAAATGATAATTTTTTCTCTTTACCAGCAAATCTGTATTTCATCCGCCAGTATTTTGAACCGTTAGGGTTGACCTGGAGATACAGTCCACCACCGTCAGCGAGTTTATAGGCTTTGTCTCTGGGCTTTGCAGTCTCGACCTGACGTGCATTTAAGGACAGTTTGGAGGGATCATTTTTCATTGAACAGGATAAGACCCCACTAAGGCCACCAAACGCTTATTGATTCACGTTGAAATGGAGAGACATCGGTTGACTTCTCGTATCCAATATAGAGGGTTTTTCATTGATTGTAAGGGGATTTTATCGCATTCGGTAGGTATCAGGAGCGGTCGAAATGGTGTCCCCTGCATACATCTAATGTAAGGTGCAGGGGCCTGATATGAAAGGATAATTATAGGTGAGGAAATTAATTTACCCACCATTTTACCCATCGGAGCTGCTTAAGAGCCTATCCTTGAACTTGCAGTGATCACTATATAACCACCTTGCTCTACCGTGAATGACTTTGGCTTTTGGCAGGTCGCCGGACTTTATCCGGTCATAGATGAAGGTTTTTCCGAAGCCAGTATCTGCCATGATGAATTTCAGGTCAACAAGGCTGTCTGGCTGCATTTCGTGTTTCATTTTAGACCTCTCGATAAAATCCGATGCTTTCCGCGTTCTTCAGCCTCTTCCTGACAGGAGGCGCAGCGCTGACATCCCGCCACCGCCTCCCGACGCCTTTCTGGTATTCCTTCCCCGCAATCCACACAATGAATAGCCGAAACTGCGTTATGGTCGATTCGACACCTCGCTATGGCGGCTTCACGCTGCAGCTCTTCGAGTTCGTTGGCCTGATCGATGATTTCTGCGCTCATGCTGCACCGCCTTCACTCTTTTCAGCTTCAATCGCCATCTGCTCAAGCTTTCGTGAAAGCTCGGCAGACAGGACCTGGAACTCTTCCTCTGTCGCTACCGGGATCGGCACAAACCGGATGCCGATATGAGCGAGGCCATGTGCCGCCTCAAGGCATTTCCTTAAATCAACGGGGGAGGCTCTGTTCATTCGGCACCGCCTTCTTGGCTTAATGGCTGACTGAAAACTGCGCGCGATGGCGACCAGTCGCAATAGGTGTCAGTTTCGGTATGGCCGAAAATAGCTTTGCAGCGACGAATGTGCGCGCACTCCCCGCAGGACTTACCTGCTGGCAACAGCATTTTATCGGGGTCTTCTGGGTTGTAATTCAGCTCAGTCATTCCAGGCCTCCAACTCGTTCTGAATCTCTTCGTCGATTTCTTCGGTAGTGGCTTCTTCGTTCAGAAAGTCACGAGCCTCCTTGAGATACTGCTCCCGGCGTTCGTGGTACCAGGCTGAGAATTCAGGGCTCCAGCCATTTGGTGAGCCGTCATAGTCAACCTTGGCGTTACGTTCAGCCATGCTCTCGACCATGCTGTAAGCGGTGGTAAGAGCCGCTTCGCGGATATACCCGCGCAGATCACGCTTGCGCCAGTAGGGGTTAACTTTTGAATCACAGAAAGGTTTGAATTCCACTTCCCAGCGACGTATGCAACGCGCGTTTAATGACTTGCTCATGATTCCACTCCATAGCGGCCGCTAAGCCGACCAATAACACTGACAAATTTGACTAAGCTGACGCCCATAGGCCGGACCTTCTCGTAGTGCTTGCGAAGGATGGGGGGGCATACAGCGTTCCACTTCGGTTTAGGCTTTGCGCTCATCGCTTTGGTTAGCTCCTCTGCGCAGCGACGAGCCTGGGCGCGGAGGGCGTTTTCTTTCTCTTCTGGCGTCATGCTGCCTCCGTCTTCACAACGTCAATGGCGCAGCCAGGTATCAGCTCAACGGAAGCTGTGGCGCACTGGTTGCCCCAGTGGCTCCAGCCTGGCGCTGCGCTGCGACTGAACAGCTCAATCCGCGGCACGTCGCCGTAGAGCAGCTCCAGGCGGTGCCGAACTTCCCACGGTTTCTCGCTGTGCGCGCCGAGTGGGCTGTAGACCACCTGCTTAATTCCAGCGTGCTTGCGTTCCAGCCCGGTGCCGCGGGTGGCGATCAGTACGTCTTCCGTGTTGGCTCGGGTGTGGTTGCCGCCATTCATGCGCGTCTCGGTATTCAGCAGGTCTAGGAAGTCGTAAAAGTCGGTCACATCTCCCTCTGCCAGAGCCTTGGTAATGCGCAGTTCGGCCAATTGGTTCAGCTTTACCCAGGTGAAACCCTTCATCGTGCGCACTGTAAATCCCCATGCTTCGGCCAGCTCGATTGCTTCCTGGTTGTGCGTGCCGGTGTACCACATCGCCAGCACTGCGTTTTCGGCTGCAACCTCCCACACAGGTAGGCGCTTAAGGTCGATTAGCCGCATTGTTGAGTAATGGTCGACTGCGGCGCCGTTGCTGATCGTATTCCCGTACGACCATGGCGGATCGGCATAGATAAGTGAGTAGCGCTTCATAGGACTGACTCCATTTCGTCGATATAAAGACCAGAGGCGATTAAACGGCTGCGGCGCGCTGCTTTCTCAATGCACTGCTGCTTATTTCCCTTTGCTGCCTGGGCCATAGAACGCCGAGTGAAAAGGCGAGATTTCCCCTTTGGTGTAATGACCTTTGGCTTTGTAACCAGGGTAAAGGTGCGGTCGCATATTCCGGCATCGTTGAGCCAGGTTTCAGATGAGACGATCTTCGCTATCTGTCCGCCACCTCGGGTTATGCAGTTGGCAACGCGGTTAAACTCGATGAGCGTTACGCCGAATTTCTCCGCTATTTCGCTGCCGGTCACTGGACGTCCGCGGGTCTGAATCATCCAGATCACGCGTTCGCGCAGTCCTGAGAACT
Source organism: Klebsiella sp. 18074 (assembly GCF_902705905.1). Taxonomy (NCBI): domain Bacteria; kingdom Pseudomonadati; phylum Pseudomonadota; class Gammaproteobacteria; order Enterobacterales; family Enterobacteriaceae; genus Klebsiella; species Klebsiella sp. 18074. Next base: position 25,798 of record NZ_CACSIS010000041.1, read on the forward strand.
GTCCGGACATGCCGGGCCTGCGGTAAAATGGTGTGCGTTTCATTTCCACTGCTCCCCGAAGGTAAAGCCTATCTCCGCCAGCGATTCATCCATCTTGCTGATAAACTCCGGCACCATTTCGTTGAAGTCAGACACGTACTTGTCGTCTCGCTCAACAACCACGTGGTGAATGCCTTCTCGTTTCATGCGAGGGTCATAATTTGCGAAATACCAGGCGTCCTTACCGGTTACCCACATGCTGAATTGCACCTGGGCCATGTAGGCGGATTTGATAGCCTCGAAGCCGCCCAGCCGGAATTTCATGAAGTCGCGAGAGGTGAAAGGGCACTTCAGCTCAAGGCCGCGCCCATCACTACACAGGCCGTCCGGAGAGCAGGCGGTGCGCATTCCTTCGTCACGGAAAAGGATCGGCGACTCTGTGACGTTCACATCAGTAGTGAACTCAAAGAGGGTGCGCGCATCGTCCTCATACTGTTTTCCCCAGGCCAGAGCTTTGGCGTTAACTTCCGGCGCCGCGCCGGTGCAAACCTCTGCGAGTAGCGTGTGGAAATAGGACATTTTCATGTCAGTCCATTTGGTGCCTGATCGCGGTTTAGAGATGACGTTATGAACCTCAGAGGCAGTGATCACGCCGAGGCGCAAGCGGTGCCAGGATTCATCTCCCTGTTCAACGCGGGTGACGTCAATGCCAGTTCGCGTAAGGATAATTTCTGGCGTCATGCTGCCGCCTTTTGTTTCAGGAAGCCGAGAGCCTTAACAGCCTCGGCTTGAGTCAGTTCTGAAGACTCACGAATATCTCTGCGAAAAATTCTTGAGCACAGAGGAAGCAGGTCGTCATCCCATGTCTTATTCATCGCGATAAGTACATCGTTAATTTCTTTGATGGTTGCTGTTTCTGCTGGGGTTATGTCGCGTTCAGGCTGGCGCTGAGCGGCAAAGTTGATTCCCTCTTCACTTTCGGTGTTAACGTGATCAATGGCTGCGTCCAGGCGCTCGCGGCGCGGCCAGTATTTGGCTGCCTGCTTAACAACCGTCTTTAGGATCATCTGCTCTTCGTCTGTGACCCACGGGCATGATGTGCCTCTGCTCTTGTATGACTTCCATGCTTCTGAGCGGTCGCGAATCCCGTAGATATCAGCGATGCGCATCGTATGGGTTAGATAATCGCCGTCGTCGCTTTTGATAACGACGTATGCGCCAACAATGTCGCCTCGCTGTTCTGCAGTGTCGAAATCGTTGTAAATGTGAACCGGTGGCTTATCCAGTCCCTCACGGCGGAACTGATCGTTCTTGCGGACAATTTCCGACTGGCACCATTTGATGGCCCCGGATTGCTGTGCGATGTGCATCAGGCCCATGTAGCTGATGTCGAGACAGATAGCCCCTTTGCGCGGAACCAGATAAGCCAACTTCTGAGCCGGGTTAAGGGAGACACCGATCCCGGCAACATTCATTACTGCGCTTCTGGTGCTTACCGGGTTACCGATTGCGACTTTAGCCAGGTAATCGTTATTGGCGAAAATCTGCATCGCGAACTCAGATTCACGCCTGAAATTGATAGAGGGTTCAGAGCAAACCTGCTCGAATTCAGCCTTTAGTGGATTAACTAAGCTGAATACCTGTTCAATAAGTTGAGTAGTCATTATTGCTCCTCCTCAATGTTGAGCTGATGCCGGGCGATAACCTCGACCATGTAGCGAACGTGAGCCTCCATGCTTTCCTGAAAATCCACGTCATCGTCGAATGCGCGGCTTATCGCCTGTTTGCTGGCTCCGCGGCGTTGAAGTTCGTCAATGCATAGCGATTCCAGCAGACGGAGAGGCAGTCCTTTCTCCATGTCATCAGCGAGCTCTGATTCTTTCTCTTCGCGCGCCAGCTCCTGGTAATGCTTGTTCCAGGATTGCTCTTCAATCCGGTCCTGAACGTGATAAGCCGCCATAAGCACCTCAGTAGCTGATCCCGGTATGCGGGATTTTTCCGTCTTTAATCGCGGAGAGGACTTCGATAGCCTGATCGCGGGTTAGGGTGGTATTGGCCTGCAGAGCTTTAACGATGTCGGTACCGATAGCCTTGCGGTGGTTAACATCGGCTTCGCGGCGAGCCAGCTCTTCGGCTTTGCGCTTTTCTTCAGCCCGGCGCGCCTGTTCACGCTGCTCTGCTTCACGGCGGATGCGATCGGCTTCTTCGTGGGCTTTGCGGCGCTCAGCATCGATAGCTGCCTGTTTGTCAGCCGCTGCTTTCTGCTCTGCCGCAATTCGTTCGCGCTCTGCTTTTTCTGCCGCTTCTTTCTGCTCACGTTCAGCGCGCTCTTTCGCCAAAATCGCTTCGCGCTCTCTTGCTGCCGCGGCGTCAATTTCACGCTGCGCCTGTTCTGCTGCTTCACGCTTCGCTTTCTCTTCTGCCAGCCGCTTAATCTCTTCTTCGCGGGCAATGCGCTGGCGTTCGGCTTCGGCTGCTTTATCTGCGCGTTCGCGGTCAATATCTTTATCCATCAGCAGGGCCATTTCGTGGTCCGCTTCGAACTTGGCCGCCAACTCCTGATCGAACTTGATGTTCATTTCCAGCGCTTCGGCGTGCAGCGCGTTCATGGCTTCTTCGGCTTTAATGCGTTCCTGTTCGGCCTCCCATTCGGTTAGCGGGCGGCGCACTTCATCTTTCAGCGCATCGAGACGTTCGCGGACAACGCGGCGGCTTTCGTCGATTTGCTTTGGCAGCGCCTTTAACTCAGCGACCAGGCCTTTACCGGCGTTGTCGATGTACGTTTTTGAGCGCGCCACTTTGTGAGCCATTGAAGCGATAGCGTCGCGGCCTTTTTTGGTCGTCACATCAGGCACCAGGCTACGTGCCTCTTTCTCGATAGCTTCGATAAGAGGGTCGAGTTGGTCGTTACTGGTGAATACGGCCATCGCGTTCTTTTTTTCGATGACGACTAAATCCGTTATTTCGCTCATGGTTTCTCCTGCAAAAGGTTGAGAGATGCCCGGCACCTGTATTGGCTGCCTAATGGCTTAATTAAATTTGCGTTCCGGTTAGTGCGTTCCGGCCGGTACCAGATTTGGCAGCAGCTCACGTGCTTCAAAGCACTGGCGGATATGCCGTAAGTTTCCCTGCGGTTCGAACCAGAAGGTTTCGTTCAGGTAGTCGCGAGAAACCTTCCAGGTGGCGCCTGTTTTAGCGTTACGCATCATTACGGCGCGACCGTTGTTTGGAATTGGCTTAGCCATGAAAGACCTCCCATAGAGACGCAACAAACTTGAATGCCGCCACCCATACCGGAATCATCAGCAGAACGACGACTGTCAGTGAACGAATGCCGTTTCTGCTCATGCGACACCGCCAGGAAGCAGGCATAACGCGCTTACCACCAGAACGCCGGCCACGATTGCGAACGCGTTTGCCAGGAACTTAAACCACTTGGATTTATCTTCTTCACGGATCATCTCTTCACCCTGGCCTTATCGCGGCTAACGGAACGTTGTTACGACTTCCCGGCGTTGCCGGTGTTGTTTGGATGAGTTGATAATAGCTTTGGCGATTATCGCGGTCAATAGCTTAAGCGATATTTGATATCGGTATGGTGATATGATTGTGATAATTAAAGTGATTTTTTATGAAAAAAATCTAAAGAGGTTGGATTTTTATGAGAAAAGCGAAGCGAGAGGGCATAAAAAAACCCGCCGGAGCGGGTTATGCAAATCGTTTGTATTCTATGGATTGCCTGAGGAGGACACGAGCCATCACATAGAACTGGTCTTCGTCACCAGGTTCTACATACCATTTTTCATAGATAGGGTTATCTGAAATGACGGCTAGGCGATCCCTTTGCATCTGCAAGCGTTTAACATGAAGTGTTTTCCCAAAAACGAAAACATACACACCATCGCTGTCAAAATGGGTCACGCTGATATCGACAAAGATCTCGTCACCAGGGGAAATGGTTGTGTCCATGCTGTCACCACTGACAGTGATCACCTTAATATTATGGGCAGGCCGATTTCCGAACAGAGATCGTGCTTGCTCGGATGTGTACTCTATTGCGCGGATGGTCTCAATGAAATCATTAGTAATGAGTGCGCCTGGTCCGGCGCTGGCTTTCACATCAAGAACATCAACGCGATAAATTCCATTCTTAGCTGTAGCCAAGGGCTGGTCTTTCGTGATCTGACCGGATACCGAAAACATTTCACCGTCTCCAGTAGACAGCCATTCAGGCCGCACACCAAGAACGGACGCAATCTCTACTGTTTTGCGTGAGCCGTTGGCGCCATTGAGCAGCTTATTAACGCTGGACTGCGCCATCCCAACTTCTTTCGCTAGTCTGCCTTGTGTATATCCAGCTAATGACATCGCATGCGCCAGGCGCCCAGAGAAATCCATAAAACCTCCGCAAAGTAACTCCCTCAATCCTATCGCTATAGCGATAGACTGGCAAAAAATCGCATAGGCGATTGACAATCTCTTTTGCGATATCCATAATCATAAAAAATCAATAGCTGAGGTGATTATGAAAAACCCCGCAGTAGAAAAAGCGATTTCTATCGCAGGCAGTCAAAAAGAACTAGCCAAGCGATGTGGGAAAGCGCAGTCGACGATCTGCGACTGGTTGAATGGGAAAAAGAGAATTTCCCCCGTTCACGTCCCGGACCTCGTGGCTGCTGTAGATGGAGAGATCAAAGCGTATGAGTTTCGCCCCGATCTCCCATCCATTTTCCCGCCGCCGAATAACAGCGCCGCCTAACCGGCGGCCATTCAAAACAACACTTTAGGGAGTATCACAAATGGGGACATCAACGGCACGCAACAAATTGGAGGCCAGAAGAATTGAAAGTTGGTTGCATAGCCAGATAGCAGAGTTGGGCGCAACCAAGATCGCTGAAGTGGCCGGCGTCAACAAATCAACGGTAAGCCGCTGGCGGGAAAATCTTCTGCCGAACATGTCGATGCTGCTGGCGATTCTGATTTCGAACAGGCCGGGAGAGAAGGGGGATTTTGAGGCATGAAGGGTAACAAAAAAGGCGAAAGCCGCGGTGTTCGAGCACCAACGGCTTTCTGGCGAATTAACTGGATCAATTCACAGGAGTAATTATGGCAAATACTGCCGAAGTAATCAATTTCCCTGTGCCTGTCGTGGCACTACAGGAGCTGCGTGTGGCCGATACAGACGATGGATATACCCGTCTGGCTAACGAGCTGTATGAGGAGCTTATCGGTGCAAACCTGACCAAAAACCAGTCAAAGGTTGCTCATGCCGTTTGCCGTAAAACGTACGGGTTCAACAAGAAGATGGACCGTATTGCAGATATTCAGATCTCCCAGCTGACCAGGCTTCCGCGTCAGAAGGTAAACGCGGCAAAAAATGAGCTGCTCATCATGCGAGTACTTATCGCCGAGGGCGCCTTAATTGGCCCAAATAAAAACCTGAATGAGTGGGCTGTACCAGCTGCCAAGACTGGACCTGTTTGTCACCATGATAGTGACAGAGATTGTCACCACGGTAGTGACAGTCACCATAATGGTGACACTGTCCCCACGGTAGTGACAAAAAGTGTCACCAAAATAGTGACAGACGTGTCACCAAAACAGGGACACACAAAAGACACTATTACAAAAGACAATAAAGACAATATTAATAAACCCCCTAAATCCCCCCGGGCGGTTTCGTTCGATGCGTTAGCTGTTCAGTTGCCTGACTGGCTTTCTGCAGAAATCTGGTCGTCATGGGTGGCATATCGTCGCGACCTGAAAAAGCCGATCAAGTCTCAGCAGACGGTCACCCAGGCTATCAACCTGCTGGACCGCTGCAGACTGAACGGTTACTCGCCCGAAGAAATTATCAACCGCAGCATCGCCAATGGCTGGCAAGGCCTGTTTGAGCCAAATGGTGCCAAGCCTCAACCAAGTCAACAGGTGCGAGTTGCCGAAAATTTCGCAGGGAAGGATTACGGGCAGACTGAAATCCCATCATGGGCGAGGGACTGATCATGGAACTGGAAGAAAAAATCTCAACCATCGAGAAAATGCTCGAAGTCCTGAGCAATCCGCCTGAGCAGTTCCCTAATTGCGAACT
>NZ_CACSIS010000042.1:0-31821 GCF_902705905.1 Klebsiella sp. 18074
TTTACGGGCCGTAAGTAATCCATAGATGCAAATGTCAGATTGCTATGCGCCTGTTAGGGCGCGGCTGGTAACAGAGCCTTATAGGCGCATATGAAAAACCTCCGGCTATGCCGGAGGATATTTATTTTCGCCCATTCTTTGCCCGCGCGGCTGTCTCAGCCGGCGGGCGATTTCCGCCGCCAGGCTAGTTTTTTTTCCCTGCTTCCGCCGGCGGAAAAGACCAGACAACGCTGTGAGACGCTGATGAGGTGTACCATTCGTTAATGGTGGCGTTTGCGTCGCTGGCCTTTTCGGCTGCGGCGCATTGCTCTTTTGGCGGCTGCGCCTTTTTGCGAATACGGATGCGGGGAGGGGCGGTGGCGTTGATTTGCGCATTAAAAGTACGAATGTGCGAATCGAATAAAACTGACTCCAGCTGATGCAAACGATCGAGACCGCGCAATATTCCGATTAGCGTGCTCAGGGTAACGGATTCACCTAATTCTACGCGTTTGATGGTTGCTGCGCCGACCTGCGCACGTTCGGCGAGTTCAATTTGAGAGAGCCCGAGCTGCATACGCGTTTCTTTAATTCTGCGGCACAGTTCAGAGATAATTTCGCTATCGGACATGGTACTGAAACGCATCTTGCTGCCTCTACTGCTTAATAAATCATTACAGATTATTTAACAGGCTAATTTATAAATAAAGTGAATAATTCCCTTTTTGCGAGAGTAATAACACTGTTTTTTTATTTAACAAAATAGCTACAAAAAAGCGGGGTAAATAAATAGCGGGAATTGAATAAGATAGTCAAAAAGCGGAGAGAACTTTTCATTCACTTTCAGCACGGGCAGCGCCCCTCACGCCAAATGCGGCTCGCCGGTCGGGCGGAAAATAAGGATTGTGTTCCGTGAGGGAGATCGCTAATCTGAGGCTCCTTGTGTTGCCCGAAAATCGTTCTGACATAAGGACCCTGCTATGAACACTCCCCTGCGTATTGCCCTGGTTGGCGACTACAACCCTGACGTTGTCGCTCACAAAGCGATTCCCCTGGCCATCGACGATGCCGCTGCCGTGCTGGAGCTGCCTCTGCGCTATGACTGGCTGGCAACCAGCGATATCCACGATGCCGAAGCGCTCGCCGACTACGACGCCATCTGGGTGGTTCCTGCCAGCCCCTATAAAAATGCCGCTGGCGCGTTTATCGCGATCCGCTATGCGCGCGAAAACAGCATTCCCTTCCTCGGCACCTGCGGCGGTTTTCAGCACGCGATCGTTGAGTATGCGCGCAACGTCCTGGGCTGGCAGGATGCGGCGCATGCGGAAACGGACAGCGAAGGGCGAATGGTGATTGCGCCACTGAGCTGCTCGCTGGTGGAGAAAACGGCGGCGATTGAGCTGCGTGCGAATACGCTGATTGCCCGCGCCTACGGCCGCGACAGCATCGAAGAGGGCTATCACTGCAGCTATGGCATTGCCGAGGAGTTTGCCCGCGAGCTGGAGCAGGGCGACCTGCGGGTGACCGGCTGGGACGAAGAGGGGGATATTCGGGCGGTGGAACTGGTAACGCATCCGTTCTTTGTCGCGACCCTGTTCCAGCACGAGCGCAACGCGCTGGCCGGAAGTCCGTCGCCGCTGGTGCACGCCTTTTTGCGCGCCGCCAGCCAATAGCGCGCTCTGACTCCGCCACGACCCCGGAACGCCGGGGTCGTAGGGCCGAGGGGTAAAAACGAGCGTTAGCCGTTAATCTCCCGGGCGCGACCGGCAAGAGCGCCGAATATGGCCATCACCACGGCGGTCAGCGCCACGGCGATGAGCGGAATATGCCAGTCGCCGTTGGCATCATGAATTTTTCCCATCACCGGCGGCCCGCAGGCGGCCAGCAGATAGCCAACGGCCTGCGCCATGCCGGAGAGAGCCGCCGCCTGGTGCGCCGAGCTGGCGCGTAGGCCGATAAAGGTCAGCCCCAGAATCATCGTTGCCCCGGAACCGAAACCAAAGATCAGCGTCCAGAGAACCGCCTGCCCCGGCGCCAGCCACAGCCCGGCCGAGCTGACGGCGCACATCAGCGCCACCAGCACCGCGATGCCGCGCTGGTCTTTCAGGCGGTGCAGGATCAGCGGGATCGCGAGGCCCGGCGCGGCGGTGGCCAGCTGAAGCAGACCGTGCAGGGAGCCGGCCTGGGCTTCGCTATAGCCGAGGCTCTGCAAAATGGCCGGCAGCCAGCCGACTATCACGTAATAGACCAGCGAGTTAATGCCGAGGAACAGCGTCACCTGCCAGGCCAGCGCCGAGCGCCAGATCCCGCGGTTGTGCAGGGTGCCTGACGCGGTCAGCGGGGCGGCGGCCTCTCTGCGCGACTGCGGCAGCCAGATGAACAGCGCCAGCAGCGGGAAGGCCATCAGCATCAACAGCGCCCCGCGCCAGCCAAAGCCGGCCAGCGCCAGCGGGACCACCATAGCGGAGCCCAGCGCCGCGGCGGCGCCCATGGTGAGCGAATAGGCACCGGTCATTTTAGCCACGTGCTGCGAAAAATCGCGCTTGATTAAGCCCGGCAGCAGCACGTTACCTAACGCAATCCCGCAGCCTATTACGGCCGTTCCGCCAAACAGCATGGCCGCGGAAGGCAGCGATCGCAGGCCGATGCCGAGGCAAATCAGCCCTAGCGCGATCAGCAGGCTGCGCTCAATACCGAAGCGGCGGGCAACGCCTGCCGCCAGCGGCGAAACCAGGCCAAAGGCCAGCAGCGGCAGGGTGGTTAACAGCCCGGTTTGGGCGGTGGTCAGCCCGTACTCCGCGCGAATGGCGTCGAGCAGCGGGGCGGCGCCGGTAAAGGTCACGCGCAGCGTGGTGGCAATCAATAAAATACCGGCAATCAGCAGCAGATTACGGCGGCCGGCAGAAGGAAGAACAGAACTCATGGCTATCTCAAACGAGTAAACAGGAAGGCTACAATAGCGCGTTTGCCGAATGTTTAAATCAAGATAAAATGACAGATTATCGCTAATATCGGACAATCTGATGATTGGTTTAAATCTTGACGGCTATGACCCGGACAGCGGGCACGAGGCGGCTCTCGCATTCCATATTCAGGTGGTGGAGGACGAGCAGTTTATTCCGCGCCACCAGCACCGCAAGGGGCAGCTGATCCTCGCGCTGCACGGCGCGTTAACCTGTGAGGTGGAAAGCGGGATGTGGATGGTGCCGCCGCAGTATGCGGTGTGGGTACCGGGCCAGCAGCCCCACAGCAACCGCGCGACGCCGGGGGCGCGGATCTGCTTTTTATTTATCGAGCCGGGAGCGGCGCCGATGCCGCAGCGCAGCTGTACGCTGAAGATCTCTCCGCTGGTGCGTGAGCTGATCCTGACCCTTGCCGCGCGCAGCGCGACCGAGAACGATGCTCCCGCCACCCGACGGCTGGTGCAGGTGCTGTTTGACGAGCTGCCGCAGCAGCCGGAGGAGCATCTGCAGCTGCCGGTTTCCGCGCACCCGAAAATCCGCCAGATGGCGGAGCTGATGGCGGTAGCGCCGGCACAGTGGCAGACTCTTGGACAGTGGGCGGCGGAGTTCGCAATGAGCGAGCGCAACCTGGCGCGGCTGGTGGTTCGCGAAACCGGCCTCAGCTTTCGCCGCTGGCGGCATCAGCTGCAGCTGATCCTCGCGCTGCAGATGCTGATCCGCGGGCAAACGGTGCAGCAGACCGCGCACGGCCTGGGATATGACTCGACGACCGCCTTTATCACCATGTTCAAAAAGGGCCTCGGCCAGTCTCCCGGACGCTATCTTGCCAGCCTGACTACGACTTTCCGATAAACAGCGAGATGATCCCCGCGGCGATCAGCGGGCCGACGGGCACCCCGCGGAACAGCGCGACGCCGAGGACGGTTCCCACCAGCAGTCCGGCGACCAGCTGCGGCTGCGAGCCCATCAGCGAAATGCCGCGCCCGCCGAGCCAGGAGACAAACACCCCGACGGCGATAGCCAGCAGTGACTTCCAGTTCACGAACGAGTGCAGCAGCGTCGAGGGCGGCAGGGTGCCGCTGGCGATAGGCGCCATCACGCCGATGGTCAAAATGATAATACCGATCGTCAGCCCCTGTTTTTCAATCCACGGGAAAAAGACGTTGAGCGGCGTGACGCGCACGATAATCAAAACCAGGATAGAAATTGCCACGGTAGTGTTGTGGCTGATAAAGCCGAGCGCGGCCAGCCCCAGAAGCACGAACAGGGTGGTATCGAACATGTCAGGAGATCCTTGCCAAAATAATAAGCCCGTCTACTTTACGCATAATAGCGTGAATAAACAGGCTTATTTGTCACGCCGGCGCGCTTTCTGCTGACGGCCTGGCGCGGCAGAGATGGAGACCCCTCAGGCTTCCCGGCGAAAGGCAACCAGATCGGGACGGGCGATGCGCAGATAGTCTGCCGTATTGAGGATAATTGACCTGTCCAGCCGCCCGGCGTTAAAGGCGATTTCGCTGAAGTTTTCGAACAGCAGCGGGTCGGCCACCAGGCGCAGCGCCGGATGGAAGCTGAAAGGGGGAATGGCGCCAAAAACGCAGGCCGTCAGCGCATCGACTTCGGCGGGGCTGGCCAGCGAGGCTTTGCTGCCGCCAATGTGCAGCGCCAGGCGCACCAGATCGGCCTGCTGGTCGGCGGCGAGGATCGCCAGCACATGCTGATTTATGCCGTGGCCTTTCACTTTGCAGACCAGCGCCTTAGCCCCTTGTCCGAGCGCGGTGCCGCGAATTTCAGAAACCGCCTCGCATTTTCCCACCGCCTCATGCTCTACCAGCCGATAGCGGGCCTGGCGTTCGTCGAGCAGCGCCAGCAGTTGATGGTGGGTGTTCGGTTTTTCAGGTGCATTCATGCGCGGTTCTCTCCGGGGACAAAACGGCAAGTTTAATCTTCTCCGCGCCGGATGAAAACCGTCGGCTGGCGCCGCATTCTTCCACATTAAATTCATATTTCACTCATTTTATCTGCGTAACGATATGCTGGAATAGTGAAAAGTATTACTATCCCTGCGCTGCTTAAAGCGAAAGGAATTTATTAATCAAGCGAACTTTTCTCATTTTCATTAGTCCTTAATGGGACTAACGAGGTGCTGTTGATAGTGGTAACGAGGTTATGATGATGGAAAATGCAGCGGTGCAGGTATCCCCCCGGAAGTTCAAAAAAATAAGGGAACTAAACAGGCGCCGTAATTATTTTATTAAGAAAGTTCGTAACGTGATGCGCGTTTATATTGCGAAAGCGTTTTGGGACCAGCATACCCGCCGTGAGGCCGACGTCGGGTCGGCGAAAACCGTGCTGCTGATGCGCAACGAAGGCGCCGTCGGGGACGTGGTCGTGGATTCCGCGCTGGTGAAATGCCTGCATGAGTCGGGCTATACCGTGGATTTCCTGCTGACCAAATCGAATAGCCAGGTGATGCGCCATAACCCGCGGATCCGCCATATCTATGAGGCTGATAACGTCGACTCCGCCGCGTTTCTGCGGAAATTTACCCACAACGTTCCTCCGCCCGTTATTAATGAGCTGGCAAATAATAAGTACGATATCGTTATTGACCCCTCTTTGTTTGATATGCCCGTACACCGAATGCTGCTGCTTCGACAAATAAAAGCAAAAGCCGTGCTCGGTTTTAATAAATGGCCATCAATTAACCATTACACCACCTCGTTTAAATTTGATTGTGAAAACTGGCATGTCAGCAAAACCTTTGATTTTATTGCTGAGCATATGCAGCTGGATAAGAAACATCTCGGGACCTACGACCTGCATATTCCGCCGGATGTCCACCAGCAGGTTCGCCAGCATTTGGCCGCTATTGAGGGGCCCAAAGCGGTGGTGAACATTTTTGCCGGCCATCAGGACCGCAGCCTGTCGCAGGAGCAGCTGTCGGCGCTGATCGCCAGGCTGCAGGCGGAGTATCCTCGGGTCAACGTTATTCTGCTCGATCATCGCAACGAAATTCGCATTCCGCTGCCGGAAAAGGTGAGCGTGAATCCGTTTAAAACCCTGCACCACGCGATGGCGCTGATTGCCGAAACCGACCTGGTTATCTCGCCGGATACGTCGATCGTGCACATGGCGGCGGCGTGGAAGAAACCGCTGGTTGCGGTCTACAAAGATGTGCAGATGAACAACCGACTGTGGGCGCCGGGGTATGACAACGCCCGGCAGATCATCGTTAAATGCGGCAAGGTGCACCAGCAGCACGATCTTGCCGACCTGATCGTCGCGCAGATCGATCCCCAGGTGCTGAAGAGCCGCTAGGCGCAGTACCGATTTGGATTTCGGCCCTGCGCTAAAGACGGCGCCGGGACCGAAGCCCGCCACGGGATGCCCACGCCGCCGGCCGGGCCCGACGGCTGTAGCGCACGCCCGGCGACCGCACTCGTCGCGGGGCGCTATACCCGCTCGATCCTCGCCGGTAGCCCCTGACGCACCGCCGCGCCGGAGACCCAGTCCAGCCAGGTATTACTCACCTTGCGGGTCGGGTCGGCAAACCCCAGATCGTTCAGGTTCACCCCCGATCCTACCTGCGGGCTAAACGGCAGCGGTTCGCCGTCCAGCGTATGCTGCGCCGCCCCCAGCTCCCGATGTCCGTAGCCGTGCTCGATAGCGATAACCCCTGGCATCACGCCGTGCAGCAGGCTGATCCCCGCCTCTACCTCGCCGCCGGGGGTGATAATGCGCACGCTGTCGCCGTGCGCCACGCCGAAACGCTGGCCGTCGAGAGGATTCATCGCCACCAGGTTGAGCGGCTTAAGGTGGTGCAGCCGGGGGATCGTCGTCGAGGCGCTGCCCATGGTGTTCGACTTAAAGGAGATAAGCTTCAGCGGCCACTGCCTGGGCGGAAAAAGCTCATCGATAGCGCGGCCGTCGGAGAGCCTGGGCGGATACCACGTCGGGCAGCCGCTGTAGCGTTCGCCGGTAATAGCGTGGCGATGAGCGGCCACCTCCGCGTTCCAGATCTGCAGCGGTTTTTCCCAGCTATTGCCTATCTGCTTGCCGCTGCGCCCGCTTTTATCGGGGGCGAAGCGGCCCCCGCGCGAGTAGATAAAGGCCACCCGGCTCACCTCATCGGATTTCAGCGTCTGCGCCATAAGCGGCAGAATACGCTCGACGCCGGTCAGGGCAAGGTCCTCCTGGACGGCCTCGGCGACCGGGGTTTTGCCCATAAACGCGATGTTGGCAGCCATGCGCAGGTAGTAATCTTCGGCGCGATTCAGCGGGTAGCTGTTGCCCTCGGCGTCGGTTATTGCACGATCGCCGAACCCCGGCAGCTCCAGGCGCCGGGCGACCGCGATGCAAAAAGATTCCATCGAGATCGGCTGACCGTCGGCGCTACGCGCGGTCGCCGACGGAACAATGGGCCAGCGCGCGGTGCTGGCTTTGCTGGCAACCCCGGCCCACGGGGCGCTGAATCCCCAGCTTTCGAAATTATGCGTATCCGGCACGATGTAATCGGCCAGGGCGGTGGTTTCGTTCATAAAGGCATCAATGGCGATAAACAGCGGCAGGCGCTGCGGATCCTTGAGCTTCTCCTCCGCCACGGCCCGCAGGCCAGGAATGCCGTACAGCGGGTTGGTCATGTTGGAGATCCACGCCTTGAGCGGATAAGGATACCCCTCCAGCGCCGAGCTCAGCAGCTCGGTCAACTGCCCGGCAACGAACGGGTACCACGGGGCCTTCGCCGGAAAGGGGGAGATCCCGGCCGCCACCTTGTCGCGGTACTCTTCGGAGGATTCATACGCCGTTTTACTGCGCGCAATGCTCAGCCCTTTGGGCTTCACCTTGCCGGGGAAGCTCTCCAGATTGTAGCGCGGGCCGTCGGTCGCGCCGTTGAAGCGGCCGCCGCCTACGAAGACCCCGCCCTGTAGGCTAAGGTTGCCAATCAGCGCGTTGAGCATCATCACCGCCCAGGCGTTGTAAAAACCGTTGCCTGCCATCATCCCGCCGTGGGTGATAACCGCCGCCCGACGTCCGTGGCGGGTAAAGGAATCCGCCAGGGCGATGATTTTTTCCTCCGGCACGCCGCACCGCTGGCCGTATTGCGCCATCGTCAGCTTTTCGGCCGACTCTTTCAGGCAGAGGAAGCTGCTTTTCACCGTCACTTCGCGCCCGTCGGTAAGGGTGACCCGGCGGGAGACCAGCAGCTGCGCGCGCGGGCAGGTTGCGGCAGAGACCTGTTCGCCGGCCTCGTTAACAACCACAGGTTCATCGGCGCCGCCGGCGCTCAGATGGGCGAGGGTTAAATGCTGCCCGGCCAGACCCGGGATCTCATCGGTTATCACCAGATGGCTGGCGTTGGTGGTGCTTTTTTCTCCGGCCTGGCGCATCGCCTGCGCGCCGGGCATCGCCAGGTAATCGGCGTTAAAGCGCTGGTTTTCGATTATCCAGCGGATCATCGCCATCGCCAGAGCCGAGTCGCTACCGGGGATCACCGGCAGCCAGCGGCCGCGATCGTCGGCCATCACCGTGGTCAACGGCAGCGCCGGGGCGACCACCACGTAGCGAAAGTCGCTACGCAGGCGGGCGCTGGCGAGCTGCCTTGCCTGGCGCTTAAAGGGGTTGCCGGACTGGGCGGGGGAAGTGCCCATAAACAGCGCGAACTCAACGTGCTCCCAGTCGGGTTTCACGTGCGGATTTTTATCCAGATCGCCCATCAGCGCACCGGAGCCCGCGCGGTAGGCCAGGCCGCAGTATGAGCCGTGGGCACCGAAGTTTTTGCTGCCAAAGCTGTTCAGCGCAAAGCGGCGTAGAAAGGTATCGCGACCGTCGTCGCTGGTATTGGTGACCAGCAGCTGGTTGCTTTTGGGGCCGAACCCGGGATGCTGCGGGTCAACCGGTGTTGTCGGGGCATGGATGGCGCGCAGGCCCTCAACGTGGCCCTCGCTAAACAGGTCGCCGCCTTCCACCACCTCGTGGATCAGCTGTTCAAAACTGATGCGCTGCCATTTGCCTTCGCCACGTTTCCCTGCGCGCTTCATCGGTTGCAGAATGCGCAGCGGGCTGTAGAGCCCTTCCAGCAGCGTAGCGCCTCGCGCGCAGGCGGTGGAGCGGCCGTCGAGGCCGCTTTCGCCCGCCAGCTGCTGCATTGCGCTGGCAAAAGGAACCGCCGAATCTACGTGCTGCTCGTGCGACAGCGGATGATAGGGGTTGCCGGCAATGCGCAGCGCCTTGTGGCTTTGACGATCGACGCGAACCCGCACGCCGCACTGGGTCCAGCAGCCGAAGCACTGGGTCATGGAGATGACCTGCTGCGGGTTTTGCTGCCAGCGGGGCCGCGCGTTCGCTTCAGGGATCAGCGCATTGCCAAAGATGCGGTCGCGGGTAATTTTACCCGACGTGCCGTTGAGCAGGCCGTCGAGGGCCCGCCTGGCTACCTCCCGATAGCTGAGGGCGAAGGTTGCCATACCGCCGATGGCCAGGCCGACTTTGAGCCACTGGCGACGGGTTAAATTAGCCATGTTGCACTCTCCTTGCGAGGCCGTTTACGGTTTCGCGCACAATAATCAGCAGCGCCACCCACAGGCCAAATGTGCCGAGGATCGCCAGCCAGCCGTCGGTGCCGGCGGGCAGGGTATAGGGATTAAACCCGGCGTTGAATTTAGGAATCGTTTGTACCTGGATAAGCAGCGTCCAGCGGATCAGCCAGCACAGCGCCATCGCCACGACCGCCAGCGCCCCGCGCGCGCGCAGCGCCAGCCGGCGGCGAAGTGCAAGGCCGCAGCAGGCCAGCGACGCCGCCCACAGCAGCGCCCAGCCGGCGGCGTAGCCCCGGGCCGACGGTGAGACCGCCAGCCACTGACGAATGGCGTGGCCGGAAAGCGTGTCGCCGCTGAGCCAAATGATGACCACCGCAGCCAGCAGGATCAGGGCCGCGAGCTGCCACTGCGCCAGCCGCCGCTGCAGGTGGAAATCATCCCCCGCGGCCACCGCTATCAGGGTGAAAAAGGCCTGCAGCGCGCTGAGGAACATCACGACGGGAAGGGCGTAGCTGAACCACACCGGGCGGGCCAGCACCACCGATACCTCGCGGCCGGTGTAGAGCAGCAGACCGACCGCCAGCAGGGCGCTGGCGAGGGCTAACCATTTAGTGACATTGTAACTTTTTCGCCACAGCCGCTGCGCCAGCAGCGCGAGGAACCACAGCCCGAGAAACAGGGTAAACAGCGGTAAAAACAGGGCTCCCCACGGCATCCACGACCACGGGGTGGGCCAGGCATAAAAGTGCCAGAAGCGGGCGGTCTGATGGAGATCCGCGGTGAGCGCGAGCGGGGCGGTTATCGCGCAGGTCAGAGTAATCAGCAGCGTCAGGTATTCCAGCTTTTCGCTACTCCCGGCGCGCCAGCGCAGCGCGCAGGCAAACAGCGCCCCGCAGGCGGCAATGCCGATAAAAAAGAAATACTGCACTGCCCACGGGAGCCAGCTCACCTCCTGCGGATGGGTCAGAACTTCTGCAATCAGCGCTGAATGCGTCATTTAAACCTCCTGCCAGAGAGCGGGCTGCGCCCGTCCCATCAATGGGCTAACAAACGCGGCGTCTAGCCCCAGATAGAACACGTGGGGGGCAGTGCCGTTTTCCGGCTTCAGCACCCTGATGTCGTCATGATGCTGGTGAAGCATTTGCGCGATGCGGCTGTGCGGATCCTTGATATCGCCGATGATACGCGCCCCGCCCACGCAGGACTCCACGCAGGCGGGAAGCAGCCCGGCCTCGAGGCGGTGGACGCAGAAGGTACATTTATCGGCGGTTTGCGTCTCATGGTTGATAAAGCGCGCGTCGTAGGGGCAGGCCTGCACGCAGTAGGCGCAGCCGACGCAGCGGGTGTTGTCCACCACCACGATCCTGTCCTCGCGCTGAAAGGTCGCCTGCACCGGACACACCGGGACGCAGGGCGGGCTATCGCAGTGGTTGCACAGGCGCGGCAGCAGAACGTTGGTCACCTCATCCGCCAGCCGCACCTGATACTGATTGACGTGGGTACGGAACTCCCCCTGCGGGGTCTGGTTTTCTATCGCGCAGCTGACGGTACAGGCCTGGCAGCCGATGCAGCGGCGCAGATCGACCAGCATCGCGTAGCGCCGCTGCACAGACCCGCCGTGACGCTCCGGCGACAGGGGGAATTTTGCCTGCGCCAGCGGCACCAGCGAGGCGCCGGCGGTCAGAACGCCCAGCTGCTGGAGAAACTGCCGTTTACTGCTGTCCATATTTTCTCCCCTCACGCGGCAACAACGAAACATGGGTCACGCCGTTGGTTTACGTATGATGAATAAACAATGTCGATGATTTACAGTGTAAAAATCGCCGCCGGGCGGCTCTATTGTGGTTAACCACATACCCGGCGGCTTGTTGATCTAAAACAACATAATCGGCATGGATGATGGGGTGAGAGAGAAAACGATGAGATCTCTGGCGTTACTGGGGCTGGCGTGGCTGCTGACCGGCGCGGCGTGGGCGGGGTCATGGCAGGTGGGCGTCCTCGCGATGCGCGGAGAGGAGGCCACGCGCGGCCACTGGCAGCCGCTGGAGGCGCAGCTCAATCAGCAGCTGCCGGGCGAACGGTTTCATATTCTGCCGCTGGATTTGCCGCAGATGCAGGCGGCGGTGAGCAGCGGCAGCGTGCAGTTTGTGGTGACCAACCCCGCGCAGTTTGTGCAGCTGAACAGCCACGCGTCGCTGCGCTGGCTGGCCTCCCTGCGCTCTTCGCCCACAGCGGGCAACGTCACCGGCAGCGCGATCCTCGTGCGCCGCGACGGCGGGATCGCCGCCGTTCATGATTTGATTGGCAAAACGGTGGGCGCCATCGACCCGCTGGCCTTCGGCGGCTACCTGCTGGGGTACAAGGCGCTGAGCGATAGCGGCCTGCGCCCCGAGCGCGACCTTCGCCTGACGTTTAGCGGCTTTCCCGCCGATGCGCTGATCTATCTCCTGCGCGAAAAGGCGATCGACGCGGCGATTGTCCCGGTGTGTCTGCTGGAGAAAATGGACCACGAGGGACTGATAAATAAAAGCGATTTCGTCGCCCTGATAAAGCGGCCGACCGCCATTCCCTGCTTAACCAGCACGCCGCTCTATCCCGACTGGTCGTTTGCCGCGCTGCCTGCGGTGAGCGATGACCTCGCCGACAGGGTCACCCGCGCGCTGTTTAATGCGCCGCAGCAGGCGGCATTTCACTGGGGGGCGCCGGCGTCTACCGCCGAGGTTGAGGCCCTGCTGCGCGAGGTGCAGCAGCATCCGCAGCAGCGGCGTCTGTGGCTGGACGTTAAAAGCTGGCTGATTCAGCATCGGCTGCTGATGGGCTCCGCGGCGCTGGTGCTGCTCCTGCTGACGCTGAACTACGTCTGGGTGATGCTGCTGGTGCGCCGGCGCGGCAGGCAGCTTGAGCGTAATGGCGTCCAGCTGCGCCAGCAGGAGCAGGCGCTGGCGACGGCAAGGCAGATGAGCGTGCTGGGGGAGATGACCTCCGGTTTCGCCCATGAGCTGAACCAGCCGCTTTCGGCTATCCGCCATTACGCGCAGGGCTGCGCGATCCGTCTGCAGGCCGAGGATCGGCAGCATCCGTTACTGCCCGCGCTGGAGCACATTGACCAGCAGGCGCAGCGCGGGGCCGATACGGTGCGTAATCTGCGTCGCTGGGTCAGCCAGGCGCAGGGAAACCCCGTCCCGACGGACGAGTGGGAGCGCATCGCCGTTGGCGATGCGCTGCAGCACGTCTGGCAGCTATTAGGCATGGCGCAGCATTTTCCCGCGCTGGCGCTGCATAACGGAGCCCGCAGTGACCTGAAGATAACCCTGCCGCCGGTTCTGCTGGAGCAGGTGCTGGCTAACCTGATCCTCAACGCCGCGCAGGCGGGGGCCACGGCGGTGTGGCTTGAGGCGGCTGGCGAAGCCGGGGGCCTGCGCATCACGCTGCAGGACAACGGGGGCGGAATTGATGACGCGCTGATGCAGCAGGTTTTCCAGCCGTTTGTGACCAGCCGTCGGGAGGGCATGGGGCTGGGGCTGGTGATTTGCCAGCGGCTGGTGCGCTACTGTCAGGGGGAGATAGCGATCGTCAACCGGGCGGCGCCCGACGGGCTGGCCGGAGTGGCCGTGGTACTGGATTTCACCCATCGGGAGGAGAAGCGCGACAATGGCAATAATACATCTGCTGGATGATGACGTGGCGGTGACCCGCGCCTGCGCCTTTCTGCTGGAAAGCCTCGGCTACGCGGTGCGGTGCTGGGAGCAGGGCGAAAGGTTTCTGGCCGAGGCCGATCTGTATCAGCACGGCGTGCTGCTGCTGGATATGCGCATGCCGGTGCTGGACGGACAGCGGGTGCACGAGGCCCTGCGACGGCGCGAAAGCACCCTGGCGGTGGTGTTTCTGACCGGCCACGGTGACGTGCCGATGGCCGTGGAGCAGATGAAGCGCGGGGCGGTGGATTTTTTACAGAAGCCCGTATCGGCTCAGGCGCTGCAAACGGGGCTGGAACACGCGCTGGCGGTCTCTTCGACGGCGATCTCCCGGCGCCAGATAGTGAACTGCTATCAGCAGCTCACGCCGAAGGAGCGCCAGCTGCTCGGGCTGGTGGTAAAAGGGCTGATCAACCGCGAGATTGCCGAAGCGATGAGCATCGCCGTGCGTACGGTTGAGGTGCATCGCGCAAGGGTCATGGAAAAGATGCAGGCCAGCAGCCTCGCGGAGCTGGTCAGCAGGGTACAGGCCGTGCCCGATACCCTGCGCGGGGAGGCCACGGGGAGATAGCCCCGGCCGATCCGGCGGCGTGCTCCCTCAACCCTATTCTGCAGCGGCCGATGAATTTACGCCTGGCGCAGATCACGCAGGGCTGACAGCAGGTGCTGCGTCGAAAGCGCGTTTTCACTCTCCCGCCAGGCTAATCCCAGCTCTCTCCACAGCGCCGGCTTTAAGGGGCGAATGGCGATGCGGCTATCGGCGGATAGCTGGGTGCCCGATTCAAGCGGCAGCAGCGTGGCGCCATAGCCGGCACCCACCAGGCTTTTAATGGCATCGTTATAATCCAGCGTGATCCGCGGCGTGGGGCTATGGCCGGTATCGGCAAACCAGCCGCTGGTCAGCTGCGACAGATGGGTGCCGGAGCCGTTCAGTACCAGAGGTTTTGCCATCAGCCATTGCGGGGTCACAAACTCCGGGGCCGTCCAGTCCGCGGGCAGGAACGCGACAACGGGGTCCCGCCGCCAGGCGTCAATCTTCAGGCCGCGGCTCCGGGGCTGCGGCAGCGCCACAATACCGATATCGAGTGAACCGGATTTCAGCTGCTCAAGGGTCTGCTGCGACGTCAGGATGGTGATGTGCACGTCAATATGCGGATGGGACTGCGCCAGCTTTTCAAGGGCCCGGGGCAGGAGATAAGCAATGGCGCCGGTGGAGGCGCCTAGCCGGACCTGGCCGGTGAGCCCCTGCGCCTGGCGGGATATGTCGTCAAGCGCATAGGCGACGTCGGCAAGGAGCCGGCGGGCGTGGGCGACCATGTTCTCGCCAATCGCCGTCGGCCTGACCTTGCCCCGGGTGCGGGAGAGCAGCTTCGCCCCCACGCGGCCTTCGAGCTCGGAGATGTGCAGGCTGACCGTCGGCGGCGCGAGGTGCAGCTGCCGGGCGGCTTCGTTGAAGGAGCCGGTATCGGCAATGGTGATCAGCGTGCGCAGCTGATCGAGATTGATCTCGCGCATTGGCGTACCTCAGAAAAACTGAATTTGATGTTAGGATAATTCAACTTTACCAATACTTAAACCTGGCACAACATTCAGGCACTGACGTTCTACCCGGTTTAAGGAAATGACGATGACTCACGTATTTATTGATGGCGAGCAGGGCACGACGGGTTTGCAAATCCACGACCGCCTGCGCCACCGTACGGATATTAAGCTCATGACTCTGCCCCCGTCCCAGCGCAAAGACCGGCGGCTTCGGGCGGAGATGCTGAACGGCTGCGATATCGCCATTCTGTGCCTGCCCGATGACGCGGCGCGCGAGTCGGTGGCGATGCTGGAGAATCCGCAGGTGCGCGTAATTGATGCCAGCTCGGCCCATCGCAACGTCTCCGGGTGGACGTACGGTTTCCCGGAGATGAGCGCCGACCAGCCCGCACGCATCAGGGCGTCGACGCGCGTCACTAACCCAGGCTGCTACCCAACCGGCGCGATTGGCCTGCTGCTCCCGCTGGTTAACGCCGGGCTGCTGCCCGCTGATTACCCCGTTTCCATTCACGCCGTGTCCGGCTATTCGGGCGGCGGAAAGGCGGCGATCGAGCTGTACGAAGGCGGGGAAGCGGGTTCTGGCCCTGCTTTTCAGGCGTATGGCTTAGGCCTCAGGCACAAGCATGTTCCGGAGATCGCGCGCTACGCCGGGCTTTCAACCCCGCCGTTTTTCATGCCGGCTTACGGCGCCTACCGGCAGGGGATTATCCTCAGCGTGCCGCTACAGCAGCGCCTGCTGGCTGAACGTGCCGATGCGGCGGCAGTACATGCCTGCCTGACGCAGCATTATCGCCATAGCGAGCTGGTCAAGGTGCTGGCGCCTGCGGTAGCGGGTGAGATTGAGCGCCTCGATCCCCAGCGGCTGAACGGCACCAACGAGATGGCGCTGGGCGTATTTTCCAATCCTGAGAGCGGGCAAATCCTGCTGACGGCAGTTTTCGATAACCTCGGCAAAGGGGCGTCGGGCGCCGCGGTGCAAAATCTGGACCTGATGATTGGCGCCGGCTAACCATCGCCCGGCGTGAGATTATGCGCGCTATTCGCGGGACCGCGAGGGCTGATGGATAACCCGCCGGATGGCGGACAGCGCGGGTGACTATGGCTGCAGCTTTTAGGGCGGCAGGCATTGACGCCTTCCCGTCATATCCTTGAGATGACGTCGGGAGGGCTCGTCTGCCGGGACGGAGATGATGGCGGACGCCGGGATGACGTTATTTGGCTAAGCTAAATCCAAACATCAGTTTTTGCAGTTCGTTCACCCCCTTCATGGCCGGTATTCACTATGCCGCGGGGTTCGATAAGCATGATTTTTGCTTCAGCTTGTGCGTAGGTTTTATGTTCGATTCCGCGCGGAACAACGTACATTTCGCCCGCATTGACCGCCACTTCGCCATCGCGGAAATAAATTGTCAAAACACCGTCGATGACAATAAACACCTCATCGGTTTCCGGATGAGCGTGCCAGACAAAGTCGCCGAGGATTTTGACGACCTTAAACTGATAATCATTCATCTCCGCAATGACTTTGGGCTGCCATTGCTCGGTGACAAGCGAAAATTTATGTTCAATATTAATCGGTTGCTGCATTTTCAGACTCCTCATGTAAGAAGAGTCGAGCATAGTGAATCCCTCAAAGGATAGATTGAACGATCGTGCAGGCGGCCTTATACGTTTTTAATGAACCGCAGCCAGCGGCCGGGAGAGACGCCAAAGTTGCCGATAAACTGGCGAGTCATATGGCTTTGATCCGAAAAACCGCAATCAACGGCAATATCTGCCAGGTTTTTGCCCGTTAACATCAGCCTTTTGCACTGTATCAGCCGACGCATCGTCACGTATCTATACGGGCTGGTGCCGAACAGGGCGCGAAAGTCGCGGCTGAGGCTCCAGCGATCTTTTCCGCTGACAAGGGACAGCTCATCCAGGGTAATAGAGGTGTCAAAACGGCAGTGGATGTACTCTCTTGCCCGCTCCGCCGCAGGATAGTCGTAGACTTTTCGTCTGGAATGCTGCCCTCCTACCGCCGCAAGCGTGTGGGCCAGATCGTAAAGCGCATCGTCTTCTTCAAGCGTTTCAAACGCCTCATCCATTGCCTTGAGTAAGGGCTGAGTGGCGGCAAATAGCCGCGGGTCGGTAGAGAGTCCGTCTGTGATAAAGGGTAATGGCTTGCCGCCAAGTATCTTTTGGACCAGCGCCGGCTCGATATAGATCATGCGATACCGGAATCCATCCTCCGTCCCCGCCTCTCCGTCGTGGACCTCATCCGGATGTAGCACCATCGTCCCTCCAGGCAGGCTATGGCGCCGGCTGCCACGGTAGCTGAAGCTCTGCACCCCGGAGAGCGTGCGGCCGATAGCGTAAGTATCGTGCCGATGAGGAGAATATCCATGGCCGCTAAAAAAAGCTTCAATGCGCTCTATTTTCGCCGCAGATTGGGCCGGTTTGACCCAGTCTTTTAAGCCTTTAATTTGTGACATCAGGAAACGCCTTCGCCTGGCAAAACGGAGAGCCCATTGTGCAACAGCCTCGCGCTTGCGCAAAGCGAGCTGTTCGGCAGGCGGATGAAGATTGTTACGCCATCCAGTCGCCGATAATCTCCCCGTACAGCCGCTCGGCCTCCTCCAGCCGGCTGAGCAGGCAGTACTCGTCGGTCTGGTGGGCCTGCGACGGCTCGCCGGGGCCGAGAATAATGCACGGCGGATTACCCAGCGCGGGCAGCAGCAGGGAGGCGTCGGTGAAGTAGGGCACCACCCGCGGCTCCAGCGGCTCGTCGTGCAGCGGCTGGCAGCGTTGATAAACCTCGGCTATCCACGCGTGCCGCGCTTCGCTCAGCACCGCGGGCAGATCGACCAGGGGGGTGAGCGTCACGCTCTCGCCAAGCAGCGCGCTCAGCCGCTGTCGAATGGCGGCGTGCTGCAAATTGGGGGCGCTGCGGATATCGACATCAAAGCACGCACGATCCGGCACGGAGTTAATATTGAGCCCGCCCTCAATGCGCCCGACGTTGAGCGTGGGCTGCTTCATCAGCGGATGCGGGGCGCCGGGCGAAAAATGGCGAATCTTACCCAGTGCATCCGCCGCCAGATAGATGGCGTTAATCCCCAGCTCTGGCATCGCGCCGTGGGCGGTTTTGCCCCGGGTTTCAGCGCGCAGCCACAGCGCGCCTTTATGCCCGATAACCGGGTAATTGGCGGTAGGTTCGCCGACGATCAGCGCGCCGATCTCCGGCAGCGTAGAGGATTCGATCAGCGCCCGCGCGCCGTCGCAGCCGGTTTCTTCCCCGCCGGTGATCAGCAGCACCGCACCGCGCCCTTTGAGGATCGCCTCCCGCCGCTGGACGCAGGCGACGGCAAACGCCGCTACCGCCGCCTTCATATCGCTGGATCCTCGCCCGTAGAGTCGCCCGTTCTCAACCTGCGAGCCGAAGGGATCGTAGCGCCAGCGTGCGTTACCGAGCGGCACGGTATCCAGATGGCCGGTAAAGGCCAGCGGCTTACCCGCCGTCGCCCCCGGCAGCCGGGCAACCAGATTGCCGCGCCCTTCGCCGAACGACGATAGCGCAACCTCGAAGCCGCGATCGCGCAGCCAGTCGGCAAAAAAGCGCATGCAGTCGGCTTCGTTTCCCGGCGGATTGATGGTATTAAAGCCCAGCAGCCGCTGGGCCAGTTCGCGGGTAGAGTTGGCCATCAGCCGCGTTCCGTCAGCCAGTCGAGGCAGTTAATCCACAGTTGGCGATAGCCGGGCCATTTCGCAAACTCCTCGGGCAGCCAGTGGGCGGACATATCGCTGGTCCACACCAGCGAACGGCCCCGCTGATATTCGCGCACCGCCAGCAGCGGATGCCCGGTCCCGGCAACCGTCGCCAGCAGCCTGCCCTCCGGATGCATTTCCACTTCGTTATAGCCCAGCAGCCACGGCCACTCGCCGGGAATATCGTTAAACAGGGCGTGGGATTCGGTGACTTCGGCGTAGCAGCCTTCCGGGGTTTCAATACGATCGTCCCACGCCAGGCAGCGTACCGGCAGAACCTTCTCCACCGCGGTATGGCGATAGCGCGCGCCGCCGTTAATCCCCTGGAAGCTGTAGTAGCCGCCAATCATCATCAGCGAGCCGCCGGCGGCAACGTAGTCATGCAGCAGCGTCAGGCGGTTGGCGGTGCGGCGGCTTTTCAGCCAGGTGTCGGGGTGCAGCAGCAGCGTGTTGGCGCCAATGTCCGACAGGATAATCGCATCCCACTCCTGCAGTTCCTCCTGCGTCAGCGGGAACTCGGTGGCCGCCGCGTGGGCCGGCATATAGGTGACGTCATAGCTGCTGTCGGCCAGCACGGCCAGAAAATCCGTCGCGCCGGTGTGCCAGGTGGCGGTAGCAAACTGATCGAAGCCTTTAACGTGCGTTGAGGTGCTGGTCCAGGATTCACCGACCAGTAAAACTTTCTTCTTCATTATGACTTTCCTTTTTATCCGCCAAATACCCGCTGGGGATTGCCAATCATCAGGGTTTCAAGCTGTTCGCCACTGACGCCGTGGCGGCGCAGGCGAGGAACGAAATGCTTGAGTATGTAGCCATATCCGTGACCGCCGTAGCGGGTGAGCATGGTCTTCAGGAAGACGTCCTGCGACAGCAAAATCTGCTGGATATAGCCGTCGTCAATCAGCTCCCGGATGGCGCGGGCGTTCTCCTCGTCGGAGGGCGACTGCGCCGACTCATCGGCGTAGTAGTAGCTCATGCCGATCATGTCGTATTCGAGAAACGCCCCGCGCTGCGCCAGCTCGCGCTGATAGCGCTTGTCGGCAAAGCTTGGGTTCATATGGCACAGCACCGTATGGCGCAGATCGGCCCCTTCCTGTTCGAGAATATCCAGCACCCGATGGCCCAGCCGCTCCCAGCCCGGCAGGTGGACCTCGATCGGTACGCCGGTCGCGGCGCTTGCCCGGCCTGCCGCGCGCAGGGACTTCTCTTCATCGGCGGTGAAGCGGCTGGAGACGCCGATCTCGCCGATCAGCCCGGCGATGACCTCCGGCTTCTCCTCCGCACCGCCGAGGTCGTAGATCAGCCGCTCGGTCAGCCGTTCGACGCTGCTGCTCTTCACCCACTCGGGGTGCGACGGCTCCAGATAGAAGCCGGTGCCCATAACAATGTTCAGGCCGGTGAGGCGTGCGATGCGGGCCAGCGCCAGCGGATCGCGGCCGATGCCGATATTGGTCGGATCGACCACCGTTTCCCCGCCCAGGGCGCGATATTTGGTCAGCTCTTCAATTGCCACGTCGACGTCAAACAGCTGGCAGTTATCGCGGCTGATGAGCGGGTTCAGCGACAGCTCGCCGAGGTTTTCCATCTTCACCGGCATTTCGGCAAGATGGCGATCGCTGCAGCAGCAGGGCGGTACCCACTTGCCGGAGGCATCCAGCAGGATATGCTCATGCATCAGCGTGACGCCCATCTCGCCGACCGGCAGCGGGCCGAGCACCGTCATCACGTAGCCGCTGCTGATGCCGACCGGCAGCGGAGTGGGGTGGCGAAAAATTGATCCTTTCATGAGCTATCCTTTCGCCGCAGATCGCGTGGGGTTAAGAATGCGGGTGTTGAGCCAGATAGCCAGCAGGATAATGGTGCCGGTGGCTATCTGGGTGTAGAACGGCGAGATATGCGACAGAATCAGCCCGTTCTGGATAACCGCAATCGACAGCGCGCCGAGCAGCGTACCGATAATGGTGCCGAAGCCGCCAAACAGGCTGGTGCTGCCGAGGACCACGGCGGCAATCACCTGCAGCTCGAAGCCTTCCCCCTGGTTGGACGAGCCGCTGCCGAGGCGCGCGGTAATGATCATGCCGGCCAGCGCGGCGGCCATTCCGCTGATGATATACACCCGCATGGTCACCGCTTTGGTGTTAATCCCGCTGCGTCGTGCGCCCTCGGCGTTGGCACCGATCGCCGTGACGTAGCGGCCAAAGCGCATATGATTCAGCACGATATGCCCGATAACCAGGATCATAATGCCGATCAGCGCCGGCATCGGGATACCCACAACCCACGCGCGCCCGATAAAGGTAAACAGGCTGTCGGCGGGGACGGGGATCGAGTAGCCCTGGGTCACCAGCAGCGCGATGCCGCGGACCACGGCGAGGGTGGCGAGGGTGACGATAAACGCCGGGATCCCTTCATAGGCGATGAAGAAGCCGTTGATGGCGCCGACCACGCCGCCGAGTAGCAGGCCGCCGAGCAGCACCACCGGCCACGGTAAACCCCAGTTGTTGAGGGCGATGGCGGAGAGCGCGCCCACCAGTGCGAGGGTGGATCCCACCGACAGGTCGATGCCGCCGGTGGTAATCACCAGGGTCATCGCGGTCGCCACGATCAGCAGCGGGGCGCTCTGGCGAATGATATTCAGCCAGTTGGTCCCGGTAAGGAAGTTGCTGGTAATGAGTGAAAACACCACGCAACAGAAGACGAAAAACAGCGCGATGCTGACTACGCCAGAGTGGTTATGCAGCAGGCGGCGCGGCAGCGAATGCTGGATCATGCGGGAGCTGCTTAAGTTCATGATACTCATCCTGTTACCTCAGTGTGCTGCCGCTGAGCGAGCGGTGAATTTTTCGCCCACGATCAGGTTTACGATATCGCTCAGGCTGGTGTCGGCCACCCGCCGGTCGGCGACGTTAGTGCCTTCATACATCACCATGATCCGATCGCAGACGAGGAAGAGATCCTGCAGACGGTGGGTGATCAGAATGACGCTTACGCCGCGAGCCGAAACGCGACGAATAAGTTCCAGAACCGCCTCCACTTCCGCCACGGCAAGCGCGGCGGTGGGCTCATCCATAATCAGCACCTTGGGGTCGAAGGCCGCCGCGCGGGCGATGGCAATGGCCTGGCGCTGACCGCCGGAGAGGTTGCGCACCAGCAGGCGAGTATCGGGAATAGAAATACCCAGCCCCTTGAGCATCTCCCGCGCGTCGGCGTGCATTTTGGCCTCGTCGAGGAAGGGGATGCCGAGCACCGATTTCATCGGCTCGCGGCCCATAAACAGGTTGCCGGCGACGTCAACGGTGTCGCACAGCGACAGGTCCTGATACACCATCTCGATATGGCAGCGGCGAGAGTCCGCCGGGTTAGTAAACTGGTGCTGTTCACCGTCGATGCGGATAGTGCCGCTGGTGGGGATCACCGCCCCGGACAGCACTTTGGTCAGGGTTGATTTCCCCGCGCCGTTATCGCCCACCAGGCCCAGCACTTCGCCCGGAGCCAGCTCCAGGTTTACGCCGCGCAGGGAACGTATCGACCCGTAGGTCTTGGTGATATTGATCATCTCTACCCTTGGCGGGATAGTTTGTGGCTGCTGCATCCGATCGCTCCCATCGCTATTGCCGGGAAAATGTTTGCCGTCGTGGGTAAAAGACTCCATCCAACACGGTTTACGCCCTTGTAAACCGGTTTACCTGCGGAGTGGAGCTTTCACAAGCACAGTCAGGTCAAACGCTATTTAAGATATTTGTTCGCCAGTAAGAACATTGCAGCATCCGTGCCAGGGCAGAAAAACCACAGCAGCCCCATCACTTAACCCTATGTAACAAAAAGAATTTATTAACGGTTTATAAGTAAACCGGTTTACTAATTATAATAAAGGGATTTTAAGTTGAACGTTTTTTGCGCCAAATTTGGGCGCTTTTGCGCCATTTTGGGACGCGCTTAACAAATCTTGATCGAATCGCGTCCAACCCATTCTACCGGCAGGCGGGTTTCCGCCGGGATATCCTGCTCGTTATTTAGCAGGCGCAGCATGATGCTCACCGCGGTGCGGCCCAGTTCCCGCGCGGGCTGGCGGATGGTGGAGATGCGCGGCTGGGTAAAATCGGCATAGTTAGCGTCATCGAAGCCGACCAGCGACAGCGCCTCCGGCGCCTGTAGTCCGCAGGCGCGCAGCCCGTCGAGCAGACCAAGCACCAGATAGTCGCTGGCGGCAAAGACAGCGGTGGGGCGCAGCGGCTGGCTGAACAGGCGCTTAAGCGCCTGCTGGCCGAACTCGCGCTGGTAGTCGCCGTACATGACCCACTCGGGGGGCCAGCTGAGGCCGGCCTGCTCCATTGCGGTGCAGAATCCCTGGTAGCGTTCACGCACGCTCATCAGCTTGTCCGGCCCGCCGACGAAGGCGATATGGCGATGCCCGGCGGCGATCAGCTTTTCTGTGGCAATTCGCCCGCCCTGGACGTTATCGGCAAAGACCTTCGGCACCTTGCTGCCCGGAATATCCTCATCCAGCAAAACGATGCGCTCGTGACGCTGAACCTCTTTACGCAGCAGGCCGTTATCGGGGCGGTTGGTGGTGAACAGCAGGCCGTCGACCTGGCAGGTATCCAGCCAGCGAATGAACTGGCACTCTTTTTCCGGGTTGTTGCGGGTGATGCACAGCACCAGGCTGTAGCCGCTGGCCGAAGCGGCCTCCTCGGCGGCGTCGGCCAGTTCGGCGAAGAAGGGGTTGGTGATATCGGGGAGGACCAGACCGAGGGTTTCGCTGCCCCCTTTGCTAAGGCGGCGTGCCAGGCTGTTTCCGCGATAGTCCAGCTCGCGGATCGCCGTTTCAATGCGGTCGATAGTTTCCTGCGGCAGCACGATATTGTTGTTCATATAGCGAGATAAGGTGGCCTTCGACAGTCCCGCCAGCTTTGCCACATCGGATAACAATACGCGTTTTATACTCATTTCCTGCGCCATTTCTGCCAGAGTCGGCTATCTGTAACATAGTTAAGCGCGGTCAATACAGCAATTTTTCCGCCCGCGGCGGCGCTAAATAAATGCTTGACAAAATTTAATCGGCGGAGAATTGTATAAGAAGTTTACCGCATCATCCGGGAAGTCATTCCCAAACCCGCTTAAAACATTCCAGTCGCGCACCGAAACGGACCGGTTGCCGGAATGCATCAAGCAGGTATTAGCCAAACGATCTGCGATCGTGCTGGCCATATACGATATTTGCCCGCCAAAAAAATACTCTTTCTGCGTTCGCACCGCGGCGCGGAACTCTGCTGGCTATCAATTATTCCCGACGAGGATACTGATGATGTTATTTAACACCGGAAAACTGCGTTTTATTGCTGTTGCAACGTCTCTGCTGGCATCGGTTAGCTTTATTTCTGCCGCCAGCGCCGCCAATCCAACCTATGCGTTAGTGCAAATCAATCAGCAGGCGCTATTTTTTAATCTGATGAATAAAGGCGCGCAGGATGCGGCTAAGGCGAGCGGCAAGGATTTAGTTATTTTCAACTCCAACGATAATCCCGTCGCGCAGAATGATGCGATTGAAAACTATATTCAGCAAGGCGTTAAAGGCATCCTGGTTGCCGCCATTGACGTCAACGGAATTATGCCAGCGGTAAAAGAGGCCGCCGCCGCTAACATTCCGGTGATTGCTATTGATGCGGTATTACCGGCGGGGCCTCAGGCGGCCCAGGTCGGCGTGGATAACATCGAAGGGGGACGCATTATTGGTCAATACTTCGTTGACTACGTGCAGAAAGAGATGGGCGGTCAGGCGCGGCTGGGGATCGTCGGCGCCCTGAACTCGGCGATTCAGAACCAGCGGCAGAAGGGCTTTGAGGAGACGCTAAAAAGTAACCCGAAAATTACCATCGCCAACGTCGTTGACGGCCAGAACGTGCAGGATAAAGCGATGACCGCGGCGGAGAACCTGATTACCGGCAACCCGGATCTGACGGCGATCTACGCTACCGGCGAACCCGCGCTGCTCGGCGCTATTGCCGCGGTGGAAAACCAGGGGCGGCAGAAGGATATTAAGGTCTTCGGCTGGGATCTGACGGCGAAGGCGATTTCGGGCATCGACGGCGGCTACGTTACCGCCGTGCTGCAGCAGGATCCTGAGCAGATGGGGGCCCAGGCGCTGAAGGCGCTGAACACCATTACTTCGGGTAAAACCGTGCCGAAAACCATTCTGGTTCCGGCTACGGTGGTGACCAAAGCGAATGTGGATTCCTATCGCTCGCTGTTTAAGTAATCTTCAGGCATCGCCCGCCGCTAGCAGGGCGGCGAGCTCGCGGCCGTCGGGAAAGGCGCTGAACGTACCCCGACGGCTTACGGTGATGGCGGCCGCGCGGCTGGCATGAGCCAGCGCCAGAGCATCGGGCGCTACGCCACGCCGCAGCGCGGAGGCCAGCATAACGGCGAGAAAAGTGTCGCCCGCGCCGGTGGTATCAAGCGCCTCGGCGGCGGCGGCGGGAGAGAATCGGCGCTGGCCATCGCGAACCAGCCAGGCGCCGGCGGCGCCCTGGGTAATGACGAGGGTGGGTACGCCGTAGGGCTGTAGCTGCTCCGCTTCCGACTCATTCACTACCGCGATATCGATAAGCGGCCACAGGAGGGCGAAATCAGGATTGACCGGCGAAGGGTTAAATACCGTGGTCATCCCGCGCGCTTTGGCGAACTGGAACAGGGCCCGCGTCTTTTCCAGCGAGAAGTTACCCTGCTGCAGCACAATATCGCCCGCAGCGCCCTCTGCCAGATGCGGCAGAATATCATCGAGGCTAAAGGTATCGGCGGCGGCGGTAGTGGTAATAATGGCATTATCGCCATCGGCGCTATTTAAGATAATAGAGGTATCGCTATGTTGGTTGAAATTTTCGACGGGTAGCAGCGTCAATGGTTCATTTATTAGCTGCTGGCGTATCCAGGTTCCGTTGCTGTCATTTCCCGTGGCCGCAATTAAGTGCGTATCTATGCCGCAGCGGGATAATATAATCGCCTGATTCGCGCCTTTTCCGCCGAGATCCTGCGAAACTTTAATGCCATGAATCGAGGTGCCTTTTTTCGGTATATCCGAAATAGACCACGTCTCATCTACGGTAATATTACCGATAACGTAAACACGCATAGTGTTCCCTTAACAGGATGGATAACATGACTTCTATATCAGCAGAAAAACCTAACGCAATACAAGATATTTTTTCACGTCGCAAAGTTGTCATCGGTGTCATTCACTGCGACCCCTTTCCAGGTACGCCTAAATATCGTGGTAAATCAGTGAGTGATATTATTGAGAGAGCGCTCAGGGATGCCGAAAATTATATTGCGGGGGGCGTTCACGGCCTGATTGTTGAAAATCACGGCGATATTCCCTTTGCCAAACCGGAGGATATTGGTCCTGAAACATCGGCGCTGATGGCGGTCATTACCGAGAAAGTTCGCGAGCGTTTCGGCGTGCCGCTGGGGATTAACGTGCTGGCCAACGCCGCGATTCCCGCGCTGGCTACCGCGCTGGCCGGTGGGGCCGATTTCGTCCGCGTAAACCAGTGGGCCAACGCCTATATCGCCAACGAGGGGTTTATTGAAGGAGCGGCAGCGAAGGCCCTGCGCTATCGCAGCCAGCTGCGTGCGGAGCACATTCGCGTCTTTGCCGACAGCCACGTTAAGCACGGCAGCCACGCCATCGTCGCCGACCGTTCGATTCAGGAGCTGACCCGCGACGTGGACTTCTTCGAGGCCGACGCGGTGATCGCCACCGGCCAGCGCACCGGCGATAGCGCCACCATGGAGGAGATCGATGAGATCCGCGCCGCCACCGAGCTGCCGCTGCTGGTGGGTTCCGGCGTGACGCCGGCCAACGTCTGCCAGATCCTTGGGCGCACGCAGGGGGTGATCGTCGCCAGCACCATGAAGGTGGACGGCGTTTGGTGGAACGATGTCGATCTGGCGCGGGTGCAGCACTTTATGTCGGTTGCTCAGGCCGTGCTGGAGGAGGCGTAATGGAGGACTTTAGCGAGCGCCTGCTGCGTGAACATCAGCAAGTCTGGCAGGCGATGCAGCAGCACCGCTTTGTGGTCGATATCGAGCAGGACAGGCTGCCGGAGACGGTTTTTAACCGCTATCTGGTCTTTGAGGGCAACTTTGTCGCCACGGCGATTGCCATTTTTGCCCTCGGCGTCAGCAAGGCGCCGGATATTCGCCAGCAGTGCTGGCTGATCGGCGTCCTCAACGCGCTGGTGGACACCCAGATCGCCTGGTTTGAACAGGTGCTGGCCGAGCGCCGGGTTAATCCTGCCGACTATCCCGACGACCGCCCCGGGGTACGCCGCTTTCGCGACGGCATGCTGCGCATCGCCCGGGAGGGGGGCTATGAACAGATTATTACCCTGATGTTTGGCGCGGAGTGGATGTACTACTGCTGGTGCCGGCGGGTGAGCGAGGGCAGCCAGAGCGACGCGGATCTGCGGCGCTGGGTCGACATGCATGCGGAGGAGGAGTTCTACCGCCAGGCCTGCTGGCTGAAGGAGGAGCTGGACCGCTGCGCAATGGCGCTTAATGAAAGCGAAAAACAGGCGCTGTCGGCACTGTACGGCGAGGTGCTGCAGTGGGAGATTGATTTCCATACCGCGGCGTATGAGGCGTAACCGCAGCGATAAGCACGGGGCGACCTGAAACGGCGCCCCTGCCGCCGGGCGTTAAAGAGGGTATCCGGCGCATCGTGGGGCAGAGGGGACAGCCGATTCCCCTGCGCTGCACGATGCGCTGCTTGCATGCGTGCGTCCGGGGGCAGGCGGAAGCCTCAGGCCGCCAGCCTTCGAAGGCTGGCGGCCTAACGACGGGTGATATGCTTGACGTTGTATTTGTTGGTGTTCTGGTAGATATCGGATAAATCGACGCAGATATTATTCTGCGTATAGCTGAGCGACTGGACCCGCAGCAGGAGGCTGTTTGCCGGTACCTGCAGGAACTCCGCCTGTTCCCGGGTGGCGAGAACCGGGGAATAGCTGCGGTGGCTCTCCAGAATGGAAATATTGCACTCTTTCTTGAAATAGTTAAATTTCGATCTTTCCAGATTGCCGATGCTCAACCATGGAAAAAACGCCACCGGGATATAGCTGTTTTCAATCAAAATGGGCACGTCGTCGATAAGGCGAATGCGCCTGACGTAATAGACCTTCTCCCCCGGCTCAATTTTTAGCTGCTGGGCGATCGCCAACGGGGCGTCGATCATGGTGAATTCAATCACCTTATTGCGGTAATTGGTCACGCCGACGACATGCATCTGGTAATTAAACCCATCAAGTTCGCCGCCGTGGTAGTTGTTCTTGCGCGCCACGTACGAGCCGCTGCCGTGCCGTTTGACGATCAGCTTTTCCTCCTCAAGCAGCGTCAGCGCCTTGCGGATAGTCATCACCGACGCCTGCAGTTCCTCAGCCAGCGTCTTCTCGCTGGGTAGCGCATCCCCGATTTCGTACTCATCGCTGTTGATGCGATTTTTTAGCTCACCTGCAATTGATTTATATATCACTTATAGATGTCTCAGATTGATGAGTGACTTTGCGAGATCTCAAGTAATTCATTGATTAGTATCTAAATAAATTAACGCATGAAAGCTGTCGGCACAATGTCATCTAAAAATAAGGTTTTACATATATATCTATTCCACCCAAAGGTATATGACTTCTATCACAAATGATGGTTTTGCCGATCTGATTTATTTCGGCCTCGACATAAGCTGAGTTCCATGTTCCGCGGCGCTGGCAGGCGTCGGATGGTAAAGGGGTCGACAATGGTTGGGGTTAAAAAATTACAGGACTTTTCGAAGGCGATGATTGGGCCAGTTTTATATCTGCCGGTCGTTGGCCTTTTGATTGCATTACTCAGCATCACTACCAATAAATTATGGGTGGCCGAAAGCAGCACGCTTTATCTACTGGGTAAATATGTTTCCAGTATGCTTTGGGCAATCATGAATAACCTCGGCTTTTTCTTTTGCCTCGGGCTGGCCAGCGGGCTGGCAAACAGCCGCAAAGCGGAAGCGGCTTTCGTAGCGGCCATGACCTGGTTTATGTATCTGGCGGCAAATAACAGCTGGCTAACCCTCACGCAACGACTGGCCGAAGGCAGCAGCAATGCGCAGCTATACGGCAGCGGCCAAACCTTTATTTTTGGCTTCCAGGTTATTGATATGGGGGTGTTTCTCGGCATCATTCTCGGCTGCGTCGTGGCGTTTATCCATAACCGCTTTGTGGCGATAGAGTTTCAGGGCGCGTTCTCCATCTACGGCAACAGCAAGCTGGTGCTGATCGTCATGATCCCGCTGGTGGGTCTGTTTGCCATCGGCACCGTCTATATCTGGCCGATTGTTGAGCATGGCATATCGGCGCTCACCGGCGTGATGAAAACCTTCGGTGCGGCGGGCGTGTTTCTGTACGGCTTTCTTAACCGCTTTCTTATTCCAACAGGCTTACATCACCTGATCTGGTCGCCCTTTGTGTTTACCTCCATCGGCGGGCAGCTACTGATAGACGGCCAAACGGTCGTCGGGGCGAAGCCCATTTTTCTCGCCGAAATTGCCAGTAATACCGGCGGCGCCTTAAGCGATTCGGCGCGTTTTTTAACCTACGGGATGGTGAAAATATTTGGTACGGCGGGAATGGCCCTGGCATTTTATAAAACCGCGAGGCCGGAGAATAAGCAGAAATTAAAAATCACCCTTATTCCGCTGATCGTCACCTCGTTTCTGGTCGGCATCACTGAGCCCTTTGAGTTCCTGTTTATCTTTACCGCACCGCTGCTCTGGCTGGTCTATTCGCTGCTGGATGGCTTTTTCCAGATGCTGGCCTGGCTCCTTAACGTCCGGGTCTGTGCAACCAACGGCATTATCGATTTCATTGTTTATAACATCCCGGCAGGGGCGCACCTGACGCGCTGGCCCATCTTTGTGGTTCTGGGCCTGATGGAAACCGCGACCATATACTTTGTCGGTAAATTCCTGATTACCCGCCTTCGGCTAAATACGCCGGGCCGGGAGCAGGGCGAGCCCGGCGCTGAAAAAAAGGCGAGCGCCGGTCCGGCGGGTCAGGCATCGGGTGAACAGGTGGTCCTCGGGCTTGGCGGCAAAGGGAACGTCTGCTCTGTCGATAACTGCTTTACACGACTGCGGGTTGACGTGCGGGACCCCGCTTTGATTCAGGAGAGCCTTCTGAAGAGCAGCGGCGGCGCCAGCGTCATTATCAACGGTCATCATGTTCAGGTTATCTACGGCGTAGGGGTGAATAAAGTCCGCAGTGCCGTAAATAGCTATTTAGATATTCATGAATAAAGAGGTGGAAAATGAAAGATAAATTTGTTGTCACTATTGCCGGCGGTGGCAGTACCTATACTCCGGGGATTGTTATGATGCTGCTGGAAAATATGGACCGCTTTCCCCTGAGCGAGATCCGGCTGTATGACAATAACCCCGAGCGTCAGCGCGTTATCGGCGAAGCCTGTACCATTCTGGTGGCGGAGCGCTATCCGCAGGTTGCGTTCAGCTTCACAACCGATCCGCAGGAGGCGTTTACCGGCGTTGATTTCGTGATGGCCCATATTCGCGTTGGCCTGTATGAGATGCGGGAAAAGGACGAAAAAATCCCGCTTAAGTACGGCGTTATCGGCCAGGAAACCTGCGGGCCGGGGGGCATTGCCTACGGTATGCGCTCCATCGCCGGCGTGCTTGAGCTGGTGGATTATATGGAGACCTACTCGCCGGGGGCGTGGATGCTTAACTATTCCAACCCGGCGGCTATCGTTGCCGAGGCGACCCGTCGATTACGCCCCACGGCGAGGATTATCAATATTTGCGACATGCCGGTCGCCATTGAAGGATTGTTTGCCGACATCCTCGGGTTCTCGTCGCGTAAAGAGATGAACGTCAGGTATTTTGGCCTGAATCATTTCGGCTGGTGGACCAGTATTACGGATAAAGCCGGCAATGATTTAATGCCCGCCCTGAAGCACCACGTTGCCGAGTTGGGGTACTGCAGCCCGAAAGAGGATTTTCAGCATAAAGCGCCGAGCTGGATTGAGACCTTCAAAAAGGTGAAAGACGTCTTCGCCCTCGATCCCGATACGCTGCCGAATACCTACCTGAAATACTACTTCTATGCCGATTACGAGGTTGCCCACTCCGACCCTGATTTTACCCGCGCCAATGAGGTCATGGCGGGAAGAGAGAAGGAGGTGTTCGATATGGCCAGAGAGATAGTCGTGCGCCAGAGCGCCAGCGAGGCCCATTTCCACGCCGGGGCGCACGCGACCTTTATCGTCGACCTCGCCTGCGCCATCGCGTTTAATACCCAGGAGCGGATGCTGCTGATCGTGGAAAATAACGGCGCTATCGCTAATTTTGATGATACGGCGATGGTTGAGGTCCCTTGCCTGGTGGGAATTAACGGTCCGGAGCCGCTGGCGATGGGAAAAATTCCGCTTTTCCAGAAGGGGATGATGGAGCAGCAGGTGGCGGTGGAGAAGCTGGTTGTTGATGCCTGGGTTGAGGGCAGCTATCAGAAGCTCTGGCAGGCCATCACCTTGTCTAAGACGGTGCCGAGCGCCTCGGTGGCTAAAGCTATTCTCGATGACTTAATTGCTGCTAACCGCAGCTACTGGCCGGCGCTGAAGTAAACCTCTGCCTGCCGTCGCTATGCCCGATGAACCCTGTCGGGCATAGACGGGAGCTGGGCGCCATACGTTGTGCACCTTGCTCATCCGGGGCGCCGCGTTGGTGCCCGTCGGATTACCTGAATGGAGAGCTCAGGGGCACTTCTGCACCAGGTTGGTGAGTTATCCGGTTGCGCAGATCGCGACGGATCATCTCAATCGCCCAGAACCAAAATATATGTCCGACCAGTTCAGAGATATATTCCCCGGCGGGTATATTGAGCAAGGAGGGCGTCAGGCCCAGCAGCGGGAATGAAATCCAGTGAACGGCAATAGTGGCGATAATCCCTGCCCATGCCCCCTGCCATAATTTGACTTTAGGAAATACCTCAGCGACTACGCAATACCCAATGGCGGTAATGCCTCCAATTAGTAGAACATATACTTTTCGATGAATGAGCTGATGACTTTTTCGTGGACTTCGATGGAGCGTGAGAAGCAAATCGTTTTGCGAGCCAGACGCTTAATGCGGGTGCGGAGTGTCAGGTTGTTACGCTCAATGCGTTGCGCAAAAATCTTGCCCGTCAGGTGCTTCTCCTTCGGGACTTCTCTGGCATAGCTGCCCCAGTTGTCACTGGTTATCATACCGATGCTGAACGGCGTTAACAGGGCCAATAACTCCCGGCAGGTCTCATCTGTACGCGGATCAAA
>NZ_CACSIS010000043.1:0-31418 GCF_902705905.1 Klebsiella sp. 18074
CAGAGACTTGGTATTCATTTTTCGTCCGAGGACGTTAAGAATCCATGTCACTTTGAGTGCCCACACAGATTGTCTGATAAATTGTTAAAGAGCAGTGCAACGCGGCTTTCGCTCACCGTTGCGAGGTGGCGTATACTACGCTTTCCTCTTTCAGAGTCAACCCTTAACTTAGGATTTTTTCTCTTCAACCGAACCGGCTAGTTGCTGTGAAGTGATTCACATCCGCCGTGTCGATGGAGGCGCATTATAGGGAGTTCTCGAGCGCCCGCAATAGTTAAATTGCAGAAAAATGACTGACTGCTGCATTCCCCAGCAAAACCCCGGTTTATACCCTGTTACGCACAGAATTATCCACAGACCGTCGGCGTTCCTTCTCTATAAAAGCCGTCGCCGCACCCTTCTATAAGGAGAGATAAGGAAAGATTTCCCCCTGCAAAGAGAAAGATAAAAATTCGCGAGCGTTGCGCAAACGTTTTCGTTACAATGCCGCGCTATGACACGGACGCCCGGTTGGGTGCGTTAGGTGAGTTTTTAGGCAAAAACTCACCTAACGCTCTCTGTAATATTCAAATCCTGGGGATTTAATACCATGCAACAACGTCGTCCAGTCCGCCGCGCCCTGCTCAGTGTTTCTGATAAGGCCGGTATCGTCGAATTCGCGCAGGCTCTTTCCGCTCGTGGTGTTGAGCTACTCTCTACGGGTGGTACCGCACGCCTGCTGGCGGAGAAAGGCCTGCCGGTAACCGAAGTCTCTGACTACACCGGTTTCCCGGAAATGATGGACGGACGCGTTAAGACCCTGCATCCGAAAGTACACGGCGGCATTCTGGGTCGTCGCGGGCAGGATGATGAGATCATGGCGCAGCACGCTATCTCTCCTATTGATATGGTCGTCGTTAACCTCTACCCGTTTGCCCAGACCGTCGCTCGTGAAGGCTGCTCGCTGGAAGATGCGGTTGAGAACATCGATATCGGCGGCCCGACCATGGTGCGCTCCGCGGCCAAGAACCATAAAGATGTCGCTATCGTTGTTAAGAGCAGCGACTACGCCGCTATTATTAAAGAGATGGACGCCAACGAAGGCTCTCTGACTCTCGATACCCGTTTCGACCTCGCTATTAAAGCTTTCGAGCACACCGCAGCCTATGACAGCATGATTGCCAACTACTTCGGCAGCATGGTTCCGGCCTATCATGGTGAAACTCAGGAGGCTTCAGGGCGCTTCCCGCGTACCCTGAACCTGAACTTCATTAAGAAGCAGGATATGCGCTACGGCGAAAACAGCCATCAGCAGGCCGCCTTCTATATAGAAGAAGAAATTAAGGAAGCATCCGTTGCCACCGCGCAGCAGCTGCAGGGCAAAGCGCTTTCCTATAACAACATTGCCGATACCGATGCGGCGCTGGAGTGCGTGAAAGAGTTCAGCGAGCCGGCGTGCGTCATCGTCAAGCACGCCAACCCGTGCGGCGTTGCGGTAAGCGATTCCCTGCTGGATGCCTACGATCGCGCCTATAAAACCGACCCGACCTCAGCATTCGGCGGCATTATTGCCTTCAACCGCGAGCTGGATGCCGAAACCGCGCAGGCTATTATCTCCCGCCAGTTTGTCGAAGTGATCATCGCCCCGTCCGCTAGCGAAGCGGCGCTGAAAATCACCGCGGCGAAACAGAACGTCCGCGTCCTGACCTGCGGCGAGTGGACCTCACGCGTACCGGGCCTTGATTTCAAACGCGTTAACGGTGGGCTGCTGGTGCAGGATCGCGATCTGGGCATGGTCACCAACGCTGAGCTGCGCGTGGTCAGCAAACGCCAGCCAACCGAGCAGGAGCTGCGCGATGCGCTGTTCTGCTGGAAAGTCGCCAAGTTCGTCAAATCCAACGCTATCGTTTATGCCAAAGAGAATATGACCATCGGCATAGGCGCAGGCCAGATGAGCCGCGTTTACTCCGCCAAAATTGCCGGAATTAAAGCCGCCGACGAAGGCCTGGAAGTGAAAGGCTCAGCAATGGCATCCGACGCATTCTTCCCGTTCCGTGACGGCATTGATGCGGCCGCGGCAGTTGGCGTGAGCTGCGTGATCCAGCCTGGCGGCTCTATTCGCGATGAAGAGGTGATTGCCGCTGCCGACGAGCATGGTATCGCAATGATCTTCACCGACATGCGCCATTTCCGCCATTAATTCACGGAGTAACACATGAAAGTATTAGTGATTGGTAACGGCGGGCGCGAGCACGCGTTAGGATGGAAAGCGGCGCAATCGCCGCTGGTTGATACCGTTTATGTGGCTCCGGGTAATGCCGGCACCGCCCTGGAGCCCGCGCTGCAGAACGTGGCTATCGGCGTGACCGACATTCCGGCGCTGCTGGGCTTCGCGCA
The DNA here is from genome assembly GCF_902705905.1 of Klebsiella sp. 18074. Lineage (NCBI taxonomy): Bacteria > Pseudomonadati > Pseudomonadota > Gammaproteobacteria > Enterobacterales > Enterobacteriaceae > Klebsiella > Klebsiella sp. 18074. The sequence goes on from NZ_CACSIS010000043.1 coordinate 2,377, forward strand.
GCGCGAAAATATCGATCTGACCATCGTCGGCCCGGAAGCGCCGCTGGTAATTGGCATCGTCGATGCCTTCCGCGCCGCCGGACTGAAAATCTTCGGCCCAACGGAAGGTGCCGCGCAGCTCGAGGGCTCTAAGGCCTTCACCAAAGATTTCCTCGCGCGCCACAAGATCCCCACCGCCGAGTACCAGAACTTTACCGAGGTTGAACCTGCCCTTGCGTACCTGCGTGAGAAAGGCGCGCCGATCGTTATCAAGGCTGACGGCCTGGCGGCCGGGAAAGGCGTGATTGTCGCCATGACGCTCGAAGAGGCGGAGGCCGCCGTTAACGATATGCTGGCAGGCAACGCCTTCGGCGACGCGGGCCACCGTATCGTTATCGAAGAGTTCCTCGACGGCGAAGAAGCCAGCTTTATCGTCATGGTTGACGGCGAGCACGTGCTGCCGATGGCCACCAGCCAGGACCACAAACGCGTCGGTAACGGCGATACTGGCCCGAACACCGGCGGCATGGGCGCATACTCACCGGCCCCGGTGGTCACGGATGAAGTCCATCAGCGCACCATGGAGCGTATCATTTGGCCAACGGTCAAAGGGATGGCGGCGGAAGGCAATACCTATACCGGCTTTCTCTACGCGGGTCTGATGATCGATAAGCAGGGCAACCCGAAGGTAATCGAGTTCAACTGCCGCTTCGGCGATCCGGAAACTCAGCCCATCATGCTGCGCATGAAGTCGGACATGGTGGAGCTGTGCCTCGCCGCCTGCGACGGCAAGCTGGATGAGAAAACGTCAGAGTGGGACAGCCGTGCCTCTCTCGGCGTGGTCGTGGCCGCGGGCGGCTATCCGGGCAGCTACAGCACCGGCGACGAGATCTTCGGCCTGCCGCAGGAAGAAGCGGCGGATGGCAAAGTGTTCCATGCGGGCACCCAGCTTTCTGCCGACCAGCGCGTGCTCACCAACGGCGGCCGCGTACTGTGCGTAACGGCGCTGGGCGATAGCGTGGCCCAGGCGCAGCAGCGTGCCTATGAGCTGCTTACCGATATCCGCTGGAACGGCAGCTTTAGCCGTGACGATATCGGCTGGCGCGCCATCGCTCGCGAGCAAAGCTAACGGCCTCGTTTCAACTGCCGGATTTACGCATCCTTCTTTATTAACGGGTGGCCTCAGTTTTGCGGCCGCCCGTTTTATTTGGCGCGCGCGGAGTGCGGTTCTACAAGGATCGGTGGCGCGATATACGGCAGGTGCTAACGAGGATCGGGGACAGCGGAGTATGAAGCGCGCAGGTATAGCGTTAGAAGGTTTTTTCCTGCGGTTGCCAGGTACAGAAGTCTTCGTTTGCCACCAGCAGCAGCTGCGAACCTTCGGAGGCTTCCAGCCACGCGACGCTGACCTCGACGGAGGAGTGATCCTGGCGCCGGGCAATATGGGCTAACGCCCGGGCATCGAGGTCGGGCTTAACGGTCTGCCCTTCACAGGTGGTGACGGTCCGATCGGCGTGCCAGCGTCCCTGACGCAGCACAACGCGGCCCTGACGCAACGCGTCGCTGGTCTGGCGGATCTGCGTCGCCCGGTAGCGGTAGAGCGCGACCTGGTCGCTGGAGAGCTGCTGCTTTTGCCCGTCAATTTCACGCTGCATAAAGCTCAGCTCGCCCTGGTCATCAAAGCGGGCGCGAATATGTTCCGTGGTCTTGCCGTAAACGTTGAGCTCAATCAGCGTCAGCCGATCGCCCTGCCAGCGGTACTCACTGGTTGAAGTGTTGCCGTGACGCCACGGGCTAAAAGCGGCGAGAAGGTGCACCTCGCCATTGGAATCCATGCGCCAGATACGCATCGCTCCCTGGTTGTCAGCAAAGCCGCTGGCGGTAAAAGGCGGGAGCGAGGAATCATGGCTGCAGGCAGTGAGCAACAGTACGCCTGCCAGCGTCAGCATGCGACGCCAGATAGACAAAAGGGGCTTAAAGGCCCCTTCGGTAAAACTGTACACTGCCACGCGGTCTTACTTAACTGCGTCTTTCAGTGCTTTGCCTGAAACAAACGCCGGCACGTTAGCAGCGGCAATTTTGATTTCATTACCGGTCTGCGGGTTGCGGCCAGTACGCTCAGCGCGGTGGTTCACTTTGAAGGTACCGAAACCAACCAGTTGGACAGCATCACCTTCTTTCAGAGACTCAGTAATTGCAGCCAGGGTAGATTCCAGGGCAGCTTTTGCCTGTGCTTTGGACAGGTCAGCTTTGTCCGCAATTACATCAATCAGTTGAGTCTTGTTCATAAGTTATCCTTACAATGTGTTTATCGCTTGCTAAGCACCGAGTGCGACGGAAATGCTGAAAAACACTCTCCTGCATACACGCACCGATAGCCACTTTTTTTCGCCCTCCAAATGTAGACCAGACGGGGGGCGGAATGGAAGCCTTCAGACGCTACAATTCAGGCGGTAAATCACGTTTTCTGGTCTCACTGCTGAAAATTTATACCAATATTGCTCTCACCGGCTTCACGAAGGTCGGCGCGCAGTCCTTTTATCAGTTCGATATCACGCTCTTCGCACTCGGCCAGCAGGCGGAAAATTTCCCACTGAATGTCCCATTCTTGTTCAACCGCCGGGTTTTCTTTGAGCTCTTCGTCGGTCATTTCACGACCTGCCTGGGTCATTTCCAGCATCGCGACGGTGGTAATGGAGCTCTTGCTCACCTCAATGGCGTGCTCGAGAGTTTCGCCGCTCAGACGCGAGTGAACCAGCTCGCTTAATGCGACGCAGGCATCGATCGCCGGATAGACGCCGTACATATCATAGTCGTCAGCCGCCGGGATCGCCTCTTCCAGCTTCTCCAACTGGCTATCAAAATTCACCTTCGCGTCTTTGACCGTTAGCGTTTCCCAGATCAGATCGAGGATACGGCGATACAGCTGGCCATCGGCAAATTCGGTTTGCTGGCAAAACATGGCGTAATTAGGGTACATGCGCTCACACAAGCAGGCCATAAAAGTGACGTGCTGCCAGCTTTCCAGCTTCTCCAGGCGCAGATGAATCGGGTTTTGTAACATGATGAATTCTCGAAGTCAGAAATTAGCCGCAGTTTACCTGAATCAGCCGTGATTTGCTTGCCAACGGATAAACGCCGGGCGCTCTGATGCGACCGCATCCGCCCAGCGCGTCGGCTCCGGCAGGCGATAGCCTTTCATACAGCGTTCCACCCACATTAGGGCGCTATCCAGGCCAACCCGGTGGCCGGTGCTGATAAAGAGCGGGTTACAGCGCACCTTGCTGCGCAGAACCCACGCCAGCTGTTCGTTTTTATCCATCAGCGCCGTCAGCGCCCCCGGCTCATCGCCCGGGGCGTCGCATTTGCCGCACAGGCGCTTTTTCGCCACGCCGATGGTGGGCACATCCACCAGCAGCCCGAAATGGCTGGCTACGCCAAGACGGCGGGGATGGGAAATGCCGTGGCCGTCGACGAACAGCAGATCCGGTTTTTGCGAAAGCAGCTCCCACGCTGCCAGCAGCGCGGGGGTTTCACGAAAGGAGAGGAAGCCGGGAATATAGGGCATGGTGGTAGCAACGCGCGCCACCTGATATTCAACCAGCTCCAGCGAAGGCCAGGCCAACAGCACCATCGCCGCTCGGGTGACTTCTCCTTCCTGCTCAAACCCTACATCCGCGCCACCGATCAGCTGCGGCGGATCGCGATCCAGCCGATCTTCACGAATGACCGATTCTGCTAAATCACGCTGCAGGGTACGGAGAGAAGCCAAATCCATAGTCGCTCCTTAGCGATGATACTGTGCTGACAGCCGATGAACCGCCTCCACAAACACGCCAGCATGCGCAGGATCCACGTCCTGATGAATGCCGTGTCCGAGGTTGAAGACGTGGCCTTCTCCCTGACCAAAGCCGGCAAGGATGGTAGCGACTTCTTCCTCAATGCGGGCTGCGGGCGCGTAAAGCATGGAAGGGTCCATATTGCCCTGCAGCGCGACCTTGTGCCCAACGCGACGACGCGCATCGGCGATATCGGTTGTCCAGTCGAGGCCCAGCGCGTCGCAGCCGGTTTCCGCAATCGCCTCCAGCCACTGTCCGCCGCCTTTGGTAAACAGGGTCACCGGCACGCGGCGGCCTTCATTTTCACGCAGCAGGCCGTCGACGATTTTATGCATGTAGTAGAGCGAGAACTGCTGATAATCACGGCCGGTCAGCACTCCGCCCCAGGTATCAAAAATCATCACCGACTGAGCGCCGGCTTTAATCTGGGCGTTCAGGTACAGCGTGACGCTTTTGGCCAGCTTATCGAGCAGCGCGTGCAGCGCCTTCGGCTCGGCGTACATCATCTTCTTAATCACGGTAAAGGCTTTGCTGCTACCGCCTTCAACCATATAGGTCGCCAGCGTCCACGGGCTGCCGGAGAAGCCAATCAGCGGAACCTCACCTTTGAGCTCGCGGCGGATGGTGCGCACCGCGTTCATAACATAGCCGAGCTCATCTTCCGGATCGGGAATTGGCAGCTTATCGACATCCGCCCTGCAGGTAATCGGTGAGGTAAAGCGCGGGCCTTCTCCGGTTTCGAAGTACAGACCCAGCCCCATCGCATCCGGGATGGTTAAAATGTCAGAGAAGAGGATCGCCGCGTCCAGCGCATAGCGGCGCAGAGGCTGTAGCGTCACTTCGCAGGCCAGCTCGGCATTTTTACACAGCGACATAAAGTCGCCCGCTTCGGCGCGAGTGGCCTTGTACTCCGGTAAATAGCGGCCAGCCTGGCGCATCATCCACACCGGGGTCACATCAACGGGCTGGCGCAGCAGCGCACGCAGATAACGATCGTTCTTCAGTTCGGTCATTTTGCAGTTCCTTCAATGCGTCAGGCCATCATTGTATCACGTCATTCATAGTCGGCCCGGCACATCGCCACCGTATCTTCAATCAGCCGGCGCGCCACGGTTCCCGGCGGCGGCAGAAGCGGTAAATCGTCGTAGCGATACCAGCCCGCCTCCAGCAGCTCTTTGCGATCGATGACAATCTCACCGCTGTCGTATTCCGCCATAAAGGCAGTCATCAGCGACTGCGGGAACGGCCAGGGCTGAGAAGTCACGTAGCGCAGGTTTTTCACCTTAATACCGCACTCTTCCATCACCTCGCGCGCCACCGTCTGTTCGAGGGTCTCCCCGACTTCAACAAAGCCGGCCAGCACCGTATGCACGCCGTTGCGGTGGCGGGTATGCTGCGCCAGCAGGATAGAGTCTTCCCGGCGAATGGCGACAATCATGCACGGTGCGATTTGCGGATAGTAGCGCTCGCGGCAGTGGCTACACAGCATCGCCCATTCGGTTTTGCTCGGGTGCATCGGGTGCCCGCAGTAGCCGCAGAACTTATGCGAGCGATAAAACTCGGCCAGCTGAATACCGCGGCCCGCCAGCTGAAACAGGCCAGGATCCTGATCCAGTACCTGCCGCAGCGATCCCATATCCTGCCGACGATCCTGGCGTATCAGCCACACCGCGTCGCCTTGCCATTCGCCAATATGCTGCGCGTGCTGGCCGACAAGATTAAAATTTACCGCTTCGCCGTGTGGTAATTCCCCGCCGGGTAACCATAATTTTTGTTCGTGACTGACGATCCACCAGCCGCGATCTAATTTTTCAATAATACGATCCATATCTATTGCACTACCTTCGTTTTACTGGCACTTTTAACATTATATTTACATTTTGGTGAGCAACGTTATTTTTCTTAATCTTGCGGAGTCAACCATGTTAAACCAGCTGGAAAACCTAACGGAACGTGTTGGAGGCAGTAATGAACTGGTCGATCGCTGGCTGCATGTACGTAAGCATTTGCTCGTGGCTTACTACAAGCTGGTTGGCCTGAAACCCGGCAAAGAGTCATTTATGCGGCTTAATGAAAAGTCGCTGGATAACTTTTGCCAAAGCCTGGTGGATTACCTCTCATCCGGTCATTTTAGTATTTATGAACGTATTATCGGGGAAATGGAAGGCGATACGCCACTTTTGGCCGCCACCAGGCTCTATCCACAGCTGGAAGCCAACACCCAGCAGATTATGGATTATTACGACACCTGCCTCGAAAACGCTATCGATCACGATAACTACCTCGAGTTCCAGCAGGCGCTCTCGGATATCGGCGAAGCCCTGGAAGCGCGCTTTGCGCTTGAAGATAAGCTGATCGCCCTGGCCGTGACCTATAAGACAGCATCAGCGACAATATCGCGCCGACTGCTTGAGTTGTGAGCCGTTAGCGAGTAGTTTACATACATTCTCCCTCTCCGGAGGGGGTTTTATCTTGTCGGAGTGCCCATTTTCCAAAAAGCATTCGTGATGCCTCAAGGTGGCAAGTCAGTGAACCTCCAGGAACTTACATCAGTAAGTGACCGGAGTGAGCGGACGAAGCCAACGAAGAGGCAGCGCGAAGGATAAAGTGGAAAAGGCTGAGACCGTTAATTCGGGATCCGCGGAACCTGATCAGGCTAATACCTGCGAAGGGAACAAGAGTAAACTGCAAAGAGCGGTCGTCCCTCCAGGACCAAACGCATCTGTTACTCCATCCGTCGTCTGACAAGCCATCTCCTTTCGTCTGGAATGAGCTATGTCTACAGAAAAACTGACCCGTCGACAGCAGCGCGAACGCGCCCAGCGCTTTATCGACACGCTTGAAGGTTCGGTCTTCCCCAACTCACAGCGTATCTACATTCAGGGTTCGCAGGATAATATTCGCGTCCCGATGCGTGAAATCCAGCTCAGCCCCACGCTTATCGGCGGCGGCAAAGAAAATCCGCGCTATGAAGACAACGAAGCGATCCCGGTGTACGACACCTCCGGCCCCTACGGCGATCCCGATATTGCGATCGATGTCCATCAGGGTCTGGCAAAACTGCGCCAGCCGTGGATTGACGCGCGTAACGATAGCGAGCCGCTCAGCCATCGCAGCTCCGCCTATACCCAGCAGCGCCTGGCCGATGACGGCCTCGATGAGCTGCGCTTTAGCCGCCTGCTGACGCCAAAGCGGGCCGCCGCAGGCCGTCGCGTCACCCAGCTCCACTACGCCCGCCGGGGCCTCGTCACGCCGGAGATGGAGTTTATCGCCATCCGCGAAAACATGGGCCGCGAACGCATTCGTAGCGCAGCGCTGCGCCACCAGCATCCGGGAGAGGGGTTTGGCGCCCATCTGCCGGACAACATCACCCCGGAGTTCGTCCGTGACGAAGTGGCCGCCGGCCGGGCCATTATTCCCGCCAATATCAACCATCCCGAGTCGGAGCCGATGATTATCGGCCGTAATTTCCTGGTCAAAGTTAACGCCAATATCGGCAACTCTGCCGTCACCTCGTCCATTGAGGAGGAGGTGGAAAAGCTGGTGTGGTCAACCCGCTGGGGAGCGGATACGGTGATGGATCTCTCCACCGGCCGCTATATCCACGAAACCCGCGAGTGGATCCTGCGTAACAGCCCGGTGCCGATCGGTACGGTGCCGATCTATCAGGCGCTGGAAAAAGTGAACGGCATTGCCGAGGATCTGAACTGGGAAGCGTTTCGCGATACCCTGCTGGAGCAGGCGGAGCAAGGCGTTGACTACTTCACCATCCATGCCGGCGTCCTGCTGCGCTACGTTCCGCTGACGGCTAAACGCCTCACCGGCATCGTCTCCCGCGGCGGTTCGATCATGGCGAAATGGTGCCTCTCGCACCATCAGGAAAACTTCCTCTATCAGCACTTCCGCGAAATTTGCGAAATCTGCGCCGCCTACGACGTCTCTCTATCGCTGGGCGACGGTCTGCGCCCCGGCTCTATCCAGGACGCCAACGATGAAGCGCAGTTTGCCGAGCTGCGAACCTTAGGTGAGCTGACGAAAATCGCCTGGGAGTACGACGTGCAGGTGATGATTGAGGGCCCGGGCCACGTGCCGATGCAGATGATCCGCCGTAACATGACCGAAGAGCTGGAGCACTGCCACGAAGCGCCGTTCTATACCCTCGGGCCGTTAACCACCGATATCGCCCCGGGCTACGATCACTTCACTTCCGGCATTGGCGCCGCGATGATCGGCTGGTTTGGCTGCGCGATGCTCTGCTACGTGACGCCGAAAGAGCACCTCGGGCTGCCGAACAAAGAGGACGTGAAGCAGGGGCTGATTACCTACAAAATCGCCGCCCACGCCGCCGACCTCGCCAAAGGCCATCCCGGGGCGCAGATCCGCGATAACGCCATGTCCAAAGCGCGTTTTGAGTTCCGCTGGGAGGACCAGTTCAACCTCGCCCTCGACCCCTTCACCGCCCGCGCCTGGCACGATGAAACCCTGCCGCAGGAGTCGGGAAAAGTCGCCCACTTCTGCTCCATGTGCGGACCCAAATTCTGTTCAATGAAAATCAGCCAGGAAGTGCGCGACTACGCCGCCCGCCAGGATATCGAAAGCGGAATGGCCGATATGTCGCAGGACTTCCGCGCCCGCGGCGGCGAAATCTATTTACGTAAGGAGCAAGCCTGATGTATCAACCCGATTTTCCACCCGTCCCTTTTCGTTTAGGACTCTACCCGGTCGTGGATAGCGTGGCGTGGATTGAACGTCTGCTGAAAGCGGGCGTACGCACCATCCAGCTGCGAATCAAGGATAAGCGCGAGGCCGACGTTGAGGATGACGTTATCGCCGCTATCGCGCTCGGCCGTCAGCATCACGCCCGGCTATTTATCAACGACTACTGGCAGCTGGCCATTAAGCATCAGGCCTACGGCGTGCACCTCGGCCAGGAGGACCTGGAAACGACGGACCTGAGTGCGATCCGCAACGGCGGGCTGCGCCTCGGCGTCTCGACGCATGATGATATGGAGATTGACGTCGCGCTGGCGGCACGCCCTTCGTATGTCGCATTAGGCCACGTTTTCCCGACGCAAACCAAGCAGATGCCCTCTGCGCCGCAGGGGCTGGAGCAGCTGGCCCACCATATCGGCCGTCTGCAGGACTATCCGACGGTAGCCATCGGCGGCATCAGCCTCGAACGCGCACCGTCGGTACTGGACACCGGCGTTGGCAGCATTGCCGTGGTCAGCGCGATTACCCAGGCGGCGGACTGGCAGCAGGCCACCGCGCAGCTGCTGGAAATGGCGGGAGCAGGCGATGAATGATAGCGATTTTATGCGCTACAGCCGCCAGCTGATGCTGGAAGATATCGCCATCGAAGGCCAGCAGAAGCTGCTGGCCAGCCGGGTACTGATCGTCGGACTCGGCGGGCTCGGCTCCCCCGCGGCGCTCTATCTGGCGGGTGCCGGCGTCGGTACGCTGGTTCTCGCCGACGACGACGATGTTCACGTCAGCAACCTGCAGCGGCAGATTTTGTTCACCAGCGACGACATTGCCCGACCGAAAGCGACGGCCGCCCGCCAGCGGCTGGCGCGGCTCAATCCGCAAATCGATGTTATCCCCCTGCAGCAGCGGCTGAGCGGCGAAGCGCTGCTGGCTGAAGTGGCGCAGGCCGATCTGGTGCTGGACTGTACCGATAATATGGCGAGCCGCCAGGCCATCAACGCCGCCTGCGTAACCCGCACAACGCCGTTAATTACCGCCAGCGCCGTCGGGCTTGGCGGGCAGCTGATGGTTCTGACCCCGCCGTGGGAGCAGGGCTGCTATCGCTGCCTGTGGCCGGATACGGCCGAACCCGAGCGCAGCTGCCGCACCGCGGGCATTATCGGGCCGGTGGTCGGCATGATGGGTACGCTGCAGGCGCTGGAGGCGATCAAGCTGCTCTCCGGCATGGTCACGCCGCGTAATACGCTACGGCTGTTTGACGCCCGTACCAGCGCCTGGCGCAGCCTGGCGCTACAGCGGGCGCAGAGCTGTCCAGTATGCGGAGGACAACATGCAGATTTGGTTTAACGACGAGCCGCTCCGCTGCGCCGATGCGCTCACCGTCGCCGCCCTGCTCGCTCAGCTGGAACAGCAGCAGGCGGGCATCGCGCTGGCGCTCAATCAACAGGTTCTGCCGCGCGAGCGGTGGGATCACCATCTTCTGCAGGAAGGCGATCGGGTCCTGCTTTTTCAGGTTATCGCCGGAGGCTGACATGTTACGTATCGCAGACAAAACGTTCGACTCACACATTTTTACCGGTACCGGGAAATTTTCCGCACCGGAACGCATGGTCGAGGCGATCCGCGCCTCGGGAAGCCAGCTGGTGACGCTGGCGATGAAGCGCGTCGATTTACGTCAGCACAATGATGCGATCCTCGCGCCTTTACTGGCCGCCGGCGTTAGCCTGCTGCCGAATACGTCAGGCGCCAAAACGGCGGAAGAGGCCGTGTTCGCCGCCCGCCTGGCGCGGGAAGCCTTGGGCACCCACTGGCTGAAGCTGGAGATCCATCCTGACGCGCGCTGGCTGCTGCCGGACCCCATCGAAACCCTGAAGGCGGCGGAGATCCTGGTACGGGAAGGTTTCGTGGTTCTGCCCTACTGCGGCGCCGACCCGGTGCTTTGTAAGCGGCTGGAGGAGGCGGGCTGCGCGGCGGTGATGCCTCTCGGTGCGCCCATCGGCTCGAATCAGGGGCTGGAAACCCGCGCCATGCTGGAAATCATTATCGCCCAGGCCAGAGTACCGGTGGTCGTTGACGCCGGTATTGGCGTGCCCAGCCATGCGGCGCAGGCGCTGGAGATGGGCGCCGACGCGGTGCTGGTGAATACCGCAATCGCCGTCGCCGACGATCCAGTGACCATGGCGCGCGCGTTTCGTCTGGCGGTAGAAGCAGGCCTGCTGGCCCGTCAGGCCGGACCCGGCGCGCGCAGCGCCCTGGCGCAGGCCACCAGCCCGCTGACCGGTTTTCTGGAGGCGCTGGCATGAGTACCTTTAGCGACCGCTGGAAGCAGCTGGAGTGGGATGATATCCGCCTGCGCATCAACAGCAAAACCCCAGCCGACGTTGAGCGGGCGATAGCAGCAAAACAGCTTACTCGCGACGATATGATGGCCCTGCTCTCCCCCGCCGCCGCCGGCTATCTCGAGCCGCTGGCGCAGCGCGCGCAGCGCCTGACCCGCCAGCGCTTTGGCAACACCGTCAGCTTCTACGTTCCCCTCTATCTCTCTAACCTGTGCGCGAACGACTGCACCTACTGCGGCTTTTCGATGAGCAACCGCATCAAACGCAAGACGCTGGATAGCGACGAAATTACCCGCGAATGCGCCGCCATCCGCCAGATGGGCTTTGAGCATCTGCTGCTGGTCACCGGTGAACATCAGGGCAAAGTGGGGATGGACTATTTTCGCGAGCATCTGCCGGCGATCCGCAGCCGGTTCTCCTCGCTGCAAATGGAGGTGCAGCCGCTGAGCACCGAAGAGTACGCCGAGCTGAAAACGCTCGGCCTGGACGGCGTGATGGTCTATCAGGAAACCTATCATGAAAGCATGTACGCCCAGCATCATCTGAAGGGGAAGAAGCAGGACTTCTTGTGGCGTCTGGATACGCCGGATCGCCTTGGCGAGGCGGGGATCGATAAGATCGGCCTGGGCGCGCTCATTGGCCTCTCCGATAGCTGGCGCGTAGATTGCTATATGGTCGCCGAGCATCTGCTGTGGCTCCAGCAGCACTACTGGCGCAGCCGCTACTCGGTCTCCTTCCCCCGACTGCGGCCATGCGCCGGCGGGATCGAACCGGCATCGCTGATGGATGAGCGCCAGCTGGTGCAGACCATCTGCGCCTTCCGCCTGCTGGCGCCGGAGGTTGAGCTGTCGCTTTCAACCCGCGAATCCCCCGATTTCCGCGATCGGGTGATCCCGCTGGCCATTAACAACGTCAGCGCATTTTCAAAAACGCAGCCCGGCGGCTACGCCGATAATCACCCCGAGCTGGAGCAGTTTGCTCCTCACGATGGCCGTCGCCCCGAAGAGGTCGCCAGTGCGCTGGTCGCTCGCGGGCTGCAGCCGGTGTGGAAAGACTGGGATAGCTGGCTGGGACGCGCTACACAGTCGCCCTGAAGAGGAGTGTAACGACCTGAGCAGTTTGCGGGCCTGAACGCGAGAACAAAAACGGCAGATTGCTTACCCTCTGCCGTTTTCCTATTCTGCTCCTGTCAGCAGCGGACGCTGACCAGGGCGATAATTTCTCTTCCTCATTTTCGCCCTGCCTCCTTAATGGATAACCGATACGGACAGCCTATGGAGAGCGGGCAAAACCCCAGCCCCGGTGAATTTAAATCCCGTGCCCTGGAAGAGCGTGATTATAATTGACGAATAGTTACCTGATTCGCTCGGCAGGCATGCTGGCTAAACCTGCGTATTAACCTACGGTTTATACCTTCTGGAACGATTTACGACTCATGGTTCGTCACAACAGAAAACTCTCTTTTACTACGCCGATTCTGGTGGGGTTTGCGGGGATTTTACTCAGTTTTTTACTGATCGCAGCGTTCGTCACTGCCACTCAGAAAAAAATTTCCTTAAGGACTATCACCACGTTAACCGCAACTTCATCCACAATCTGGCCATTAACTACACCGAATCGCTGCTCCGCCAAAATGATTATATTCTCACTAGCGCGACCACGTTTTTCTCCCGTAACGACGAGCTGAATAGCGCCGTTAATCTCGATCCGCAAAAAGGTTTACGCGAGCTGATGCAGCTCCAGGCGCTGATGCAAAACGTATCTTCCGTCTCGCTGGCGGATACCCAGGCGCACTATTTACGGGCGCCTGAAGTCCTGGAAACGGAAGATAGCCGGTCGTTTAATCCTGAATCAAGGCCGTGGTTTATTAAACAAGCGGAAGCCAGTACCTTCAGTCTCTATACCCGCCCCTATCTGGATTACTTTACCCATCATCCCACCGTCACCCTCTATCGCCCGGTCATCTCCCCGGAAGGACGGCTCAAAGGCAGCCTCGCCTTCCATATGGATCTGACGTCGATGGGGTACGCGCTGCGGCAAATGGTAGCGCCGGTGCAGGGCGAGTTTTTTGTCGTGCAGCGCGACGGCAAAGTGGTACTCCACCCGGATCCTGGCGCCCTCTTTAAACCCTATATCAGCAGCAAGCTGATGGATGATATGACCAGCGCGGAGGGACAGCTGTACGATAGTGCCAGCGATAGCTGGTATTACTACTATTCGTTTACTAATCCCGACTGGTTTGTGATTTACCGCGTGCACAATTCCACGCTGGCCGACCTGACGCGCTATGAAACCGATATTGTCGCCTGGGGATTTGCCCTCGGCGCCATTGTCATTATCCTGTTCGGCCTCTACCTGCGCCACGCTTCGCGCACGGTGCTGATGAATATCATCAACGCCATTAAGACCGGCGACGTCCAGCGCGCCCCGCGGCTGGAAGCGATGCTGAGCAAGGCTATCGAAAACAATAAGCAGCGCGAGCTCACCTACGTGCGCCAGGCCACCATCGACGCCCTGACCGGCTGTAAAAACCGCCGCGCCTTCGATAGCGACATCGCGGCGCTGATGAACGATCATCAGCCGTTCGCCCTGGCGCTGGTCGACATCGATAACTTTAAATCGATTAACGATACCTGGGACCACCTCAACGGCGATATCGTCCTGCGCAGCGTCGCCCGTGAAGGACTGCAAATTCTGCAGCCGCTGCAGATTTCGCTCTACCGCTACGGCGGAGAGGCGTTTGCCGTGGTATTTACCGCAGAGCATCTCCCCCATGCCCATACGCTGCTCGAAAGCTGGCGGATTACGATTGCCCAGCGCACCTGGCGTGAAGAGGGGCTGAGCGTAACCTTCAGTGCCGGCCTCGGCGAATGGAATATGGAGCCGCTGGATAAACTGGTGGTCAGCGTGGACGAAGCGCTCTATAAAGCGAAACAGCAGGGCAAGAATCAGATCGTCAGAACCTAAAGCCTCTACCCTTGTAAAACCCGCTTCGGCGGGCTTTTTGTCTTTTCAGACCGCAAACCGAAACCGGTTTCATTATTTTGTGATGCCTTACACACAATCGCTGCAAAGCGGTTGTTCCGTCACCCTGCCCGCGCTAAAGATGGTACATCAAGGAACATAAAGGCGACGAACTATGAAGAATATCGTTTTATGCTGTGCCGCAGGTATGTCCACCAGCATGCTGGTTCAACGTATGCAAGCTGCCGCGCAGCAGAAAGGGGTGGAAGTCTCGATTAAAGCCGTGCCGGTGGCCGAATTTAAGGACAACCTGGCGGCTGCCGATATTATCCTGCTGGGCCCGCAGGTGAAATACGAGCAGGCGAAACTGCAGGCGCTGGCCGATCCGTTCGGTAAAAAAGTCGCCGTTATCGATATGATGGATTACGGCATGATGAAAGGCGATGCCGTTCTGGATAAAGCCCTGAAGTTGATGGAGTAAGAGATGGAAGATTTAGAAACGATCATTATGGAGCTGCTGGTTAACGCCGGTTCTGCGCGTAGCTCTGCATTAACCGCACTGCAGCTGGCGCGCAAAGGTGATTTTGCCGCCGCCGAGCAGGCGATGGCAGAATCTCATGAATTTGTGAAACACGCGCACAAAATCCAGACCCAGCTTATCGGTCTGGATGAAGGGTCCGGCAAGCTTCCGGTCAACCTGATTACCGTTCACTCTCAGGACCACCTGATGAACGCTATGGTCATCCAGGATCTGGCGACCGATATGATCGAACTGTATCGCCGTATTCCGCAGTAAATGAAACCGCTTTATGCAGCAGGTGCCCGTTCGGCACCTGCTTTTTTTATTACAGAAATCCGTAGAGCGCGGCAAATATCCAGCCAAATACGCACGAGACGCTGACGCCAATTAACCCCGGCAGAATAAAGCTGTGGTTAATCACAAAGCGGCCGATGCGGGTCGTCCCCGAGCGGTCGAACTGAATAGCGGCCAGGTCACTGGGGTAGGTTGGCAGAATATAATAGCCGTAGCACGCCGGCGCGGACGCCACGATATAGGCCGGGTCGACGCCAATCGCCAGCGCAACCGGGACAATCGCCGCCAGCGCCGCCGCCTGCGAGTTGACGAATTTGGATACAATCAGCAGGACGATAGCGTAGGCCCACGGATACTCTTTTACCATCTCGCCCAGCACGCCCTTAATCTCCGACATGTGCGCGCCAAACATGGTCTCCGCCATCCATGCAATGCCGTATACCGCCACAATGGCGATCATTCCCGAGCGAAATACCTCATTTTTAGAAATAGAGGCCGGATTGGTTTTGGTGATGATGATGATCAGCGCCCCGGAAAGCAGCATAAACATCTGGATAACCAGCACCATCGACAGCGGCTTGCCGTCGAATACGGGCCGCAGCTCGGAAAACGCGCCCAGCAGGGCGACTACGACAATCGATGCCAGGAAGATCCACATCGCCACCCAGTTGCTGGCCGGCAGCTTGCGGTCCAGCAGCGTTGCGGTGTCGCCGTAGACGTAGTGGCGGTTTTCCGGCGTCGCGATAAATGCCTGGAACTCTTCGTCTTTATCCAAATCCTTGCCGCGGAACCAGCTAAAAATCCCGATCGCCAGAATGCCCAGCAGGGTTGAAGGAATGGTGATCGCCAGCAGGTCGAGAAACTCCAGGTGCTTGCCGTTAAACGTAAAGTTACCGAGCATTGCCACCAGCGAAACGACCGCAACGGAAACCGGGCTGGCGATAATACCCATCTGTGCGCCAATGGAGCTGGCCGCCATAGGACGCTCGGGACGAATATTATTCTTAATCGCAACGTCATAGATAATCGGCAGGATGGTATAGACCACGTGGCCAGTGCCGCACAGGATCGTCAGCGTACAGGTGACAAATGGCGCAACGATTGAAACGTACTTTGGATTACGCCGCAGAAGCTTTTCGGCAATCTGCAGCATCACGTCTAACCCGCCGGAAGCCTGTAGCGTCGCCGAGGCGGCTACCACCGCAATAATCACCAGCATGACATCAACCGGCGGTTTTCCCGGCTGAAGATGGAAGACAAAGACTAAAATAACCAGCCCGATGCCGCCCAAAAGGCCCAGCGCAATCCCGCCTTTTCTGGCTCCATAAAACAAACACACTAAGATAATGATGAGTTGTATAGCAAATTCCATGCATCCCCCAGAACCACTCTATTAGGTCGAAAACATCTATCGCGGTCGTCTCATTCTTATATTAGCGGCCTCCTCAATGGCGTTTTAAATAGACGAAGCGGCGCCTCAGCGGGTGAGAACTGAAAATAAGGAAAGGCGCAATCACCTGATTATCCGGATTTTTTGACTATACCTTTTTTGATTTTTAATTTTTTGATACGCGTAGAATTTTTACCCATATATTTACTATGGAATAAAAAACAGGAGCGGCTGGCGGGTTTTATATTAATAGAATAAGGCTTAATTGCTGCTTAGCTATTAATGGAATGTAATCAAATATAGATTAAATAAAATCACGCGCCGTTGCGGCTGCGCAGGAATAAAAAAGCCAGTCAGGAGACCTGACTGGCTTTTTCAGCATAGCGTCAACGATTAATCGTTGTCTGAACCGCCCAGACCCGCGTTCAGCAGCTCTGCCAGGTTGGCAGAAGCTTCTTCAACGGTGACCTGCGGTGCAGCAGGCTGTTCGCCAGCTGCCTTGCGGCGCATACGATCCTGGTGGTACGCATAGCCGGTACCAGCCGGGATCAGACGACCCACGATAACGTTCTCTTTCAGGCCACGCAGTTCGTCGCGTTTGCCCGCAACGGCTGCTTCGGTCAGGACACGGGTAGTCTCCTGGAACGATGCTGCAGAGATGAACGATTCGGTTGCCAGAGACGCTTTGGTGATACCCAGCAGGTCGCGGGAGTAAGTTGCCGCAACTTTGCCATTCGCTTCCAGATCGCGGTTAGCAATCTTGACGCGGGAGTATTCAGCCTGCTCGCCTTCCAGGAAGTCGGAGCTACCGGCACTGTCGATGGTCGCTTTACGCAGCATCTGACGAACGATAACTTCAATGTGTTTATCGTTAATCTTAACGCCTTGCAGACGGTAAACGTCCTGTACTTCGTTGGTGATATAACGCGTTACCGCGTGTACGCCACGAAGACGCAGAATGTCGTGCGGCGCTTCCGGACCGTCGGAAACCACGTCACCACGTTCTACACGTTCACCTTCAAACACGTTCAGCTGACGCCATTTCGGAATCATCTCTTCGTATGGATCGCTACCGTCTAACGGAGTGATGACCAGACGACGTTTACCTTTGGTTTCTTTACCGAAGGAGATGATACCGCTGATTTCTGCCAGAATTGCCGGCTCTTTCGGGCGACGCGCTTCGAACAGGTCAGCAACGCGCGGCAGACCACCGGTGATATCCTTGGTACCGCTGGATTCCTGAGGAATACGCGCCAGTGCGTCACCCGCACTGATCTGAATACCATCTTCCAGCTGGACGATCGCTTTACCCGGCAGGAAGTACTGCGCAGGCATATCGGTGCCAGGGATCAGAACGTCGTTACCGTTAGCATCAACGATTTTCAGGGCCGGACGCAGGTCTTTACCACCCGCCGTACGCTCTGCAGAATCCAGAACCACCAGCGAAGACAGACCGGTCAGCTCGTCGGTCTGACGAGTAATGGTCTGGCCGTCAATCATGTCAGTAAAGCGGATGAAACCACTTACTTCAGTGATAACCGGCATGGTGTGCGGATCCCAGTTTGCTACGGTTTCGCCGCCAGCAACCTGCTCACCATCACCTTTACCCATCACCGCACCGTAAGGAACTTTATAGCTCTCTTTGGTACGACCGAATTCGTCGATCAGCTTCAGTTCGGTGTTACGCGAGGTCACTACCAGCTTACCGGCAGAGTTGACAACCGATTTAGCGTTGCTAAGGCGGATGCTACCTTTGTTTTTCACCTGGATGCTGGATTCAGCAGCCGCACGAGATGCCGCACCACCGATGTGGAACGTACGCATCGTCAGCTGTGTACCCGGCTCACCGATGGACTGTGCCGCGATAACGCCGATAGCCTCACCTTTGTTGATGATGTGGCCACGCGCCAGGTCACGACCGTAGCAGTGCGCGCATACACCAAAGTCGGTGTCACAGGATACGACGGAACGCACTTTGACGGAGTCAACGGAGTTCTCTTCCAGCAGGTCACACCAGTGCTCGTGCAGCAGCGTGTTGCGTGGAACCAGAATATCCGCAGTACCCGGCTTCAGAACGTCTTCAGCGGTCACACGACCCAGTACGCGATCGCGCAGCGGCTCTTTAACATCACCACCCTCGATAACCGGGGTCATGGTGATGCCTTCCAGGGTGCCACAGTCGTCTTCAGTAACAACCAGGTCCTGTGCAACGTCAACCAGACGACGAGTCAGGTAACCGGAGTTCGCTGTTTTCAGTGCGGTATCCGCCAGACCTTTACGCGCACCGTGCGTGGAGATGAAGTACTGGAGTACGTTCAGACCTTCACGGAAGTTCGCGGTGATCGGCGTTTCGATGATGGAGCCATCCGGCTTCGCCATCAGACCACGCATACCAGCCAGCTGACGAATCTGTGCCGCAGAACCACGCGCACCGGAGTCGGCCATCATGTAGATGCTGTTGAAGGAAACCTGCTGCTCTTCGACGCCGTCACGGTTAATAACGGTTTCGGTTTGCAGGTTATCCATCATCGCTTTGGATACACGATCGTTCGCCGCAGCCCAGATATCGATAACTTTGTTGTAGCGTTCGCCCGCGGTAACCAGACCGGACTGGAACTGTTCCTGGATCTCAGCAACTTCAGCTTCCGCTTCGCTGATGATCTCGTGTTTTTTCTCCGGGATGACCATGTCATCAATACCAACGGATGCACCTGAACGCGCTGCATAAGCAAAGCCGGTGTACATCGTCTGGTCCGCAAAAATAACGGTCGGTTTCAGGCCCAGAATACGGTAGCAGGTGTTCAGCATCTTAGAGATCGCTTTCTTACCCAGTGCCTGGTTCACGATAGTGAACGGCAGACCTTTAGGCACGATCATCCACAGAATCGCACGGCCAACGGTCGTGTCTTTCAGGCTGGTTTTCGCTACAAACTGGTCGTTTTCGTCTTTTTCGTATTCGGTGATACGCACTTTAACGCGCGCATGCAGAGAGGCCAGGCCAGCGCGATAAATACGCTCGGCTTCTTTCGGGCCAGTCAGCACCATGCCTTCGCCTTTGGCGTTAACACAGTCACGGGTCATGTAGTACAGACCCAGTACAACGTCCTGAGACGGAACGATGATAGGCTCGCCGTTCGCCGGGGACAGGATGTTGTTGGTAGACATCATCAGCGCACGCGCTTCCAGCTGGGCTTCCAGCGTCAGCGGTACGTGAACAGCCATCTGGTCACCATCGAAGTCGGCGTTATATGCCGCACAGACCAGCGGGTGCAGCTGGATAGCTTTACCTTCGATCAGTACCGGCTCAAATGCCTGGATACCCAAACGGTGCAGGGTTGGTGCACGGTTCAGCAGTACCGGGTGTTCGCGGATAACTTCGTCCAGGATATCCCAAACAACGGCTTCTTCGCGCTCAACCATTTTCTTCGCAGCTTTAATGGTGGTAGCAAGACCACGCAGTTCCAGCTTGCCGTAGATGAACGGTTTGAACAGCTCCAGCGCCATTTTCTTCGGCAGACCGCACTGATGCAGACGCAGGTATGGACCTACGGTGATAACAGAACGACCGGAGTAGTCAACGCGTTTACCCAGCAGGTTCTGACGGAAACGACCCTGCTTACCTTTGATCATATCGGCCAAAGATTTCAGAGGACGTTTGTTAGAACCGGTGATAGCACGACCGCGACGACCGTTATCCAGCAGGGCGTCAACCGCTTCCTGCAGCATACGTTTTTCGTTGCGCACGATGATATCCGGCGCAGCCAGATCCAGCAGACGTTTCAGACGGTTGTTACGGTTAATGACGCGACGATACAAATCGTTCAGGTCAGAAGTCGCGAAACGACCACCATCCAGCGGAACCAGCGGACGCAGATCTGGCGGCAGAACCGGCAGAACGGTCAGGATCATCCACTCCGGCTTGTTGCCAGACTGAACGAAAGCTTCCAGCAGTTTGATACGCTTGGTCAGCTTTTTACGCTTGGTTTCGGAGTTGGTTTCGTTCAGCTCTTCACGCAGCTGTTCGCATTCCTGCTCCAGATCCATGCTCTTCAGCAGGGCCTGAATAGCTTCGGCGCCCATCTTCGCGTCGAACTCGTCGCCGAACTCTTCCAGCGCGTCCAGATACTGCTCTTCTGTCAGGATCTGGTTGCGTTCGAGGTTCGTCATCCCGCCTTCAATAACCACATAAGATTCGAAGTACAGAACGCGTTCGATATCACGCAGCGGCATATCCAGCAGCAGGCCGATACGGGACGGCAGCGACTTCAGGAACCAAATGTGGGCGGTCGGAGACGCCAGCTCGATGTGGCCCATGCGCTCACGACGCACTTTAGTCTGGGTCACTTCAACGCCGCACTTCTCACAGATCACACCACGGTGTTTCAGGCGCTTGTACTTACCGCACAGGCACTCGTAATCTTTTACTGGCCCGAAAATACGCGCACAGAAAAGGCCGTCACGTTCTGGTTTGAACGTACGGTAGTTAATGGTTTCCGGCTTTTTAACTTCACCGAAAGACCATGAACGGATCATGTCTGGCGAGGCCAGAGCAATTTTGATCGCATCAAACTCTTCGGTTTTAGTCTGCGCTTTTAGAAACTTTAATAAATCTTTCACGGATTTGCTCCCGTCGGAGTTAGCACAATCTGGCGCCGGGTATGACCCCGGCACCAGTGACCTGTTTGAGCGAGAGTTACTCGTCTTCCAGTTCGATGTTGATGCCCAGCGAGCGAATCTCTTTCAACAGTACGTTGAAGGATTCCGGCATGCCCGGTTCCATCTGATGGTTGCCGTCCACGATGTTTTTATACATCTTGGTACGACCGTTAACATCATCAGACTTGACGGTAAGCATTTCCTGCAGGGTGTATGCCGCGCCGTAAGCTTCCAGCGCCCATACTTCCATCTCACCGAAGCGCTGACCACCGAACTGAGCCTTACCACCCAGCGGCTGCTGAGTAACCAGGCTGTAAGAACCGGTAGAACGCGCATGCATCTTGTCATCAACCAGGTGGTTCAGTTTCAGCATGTACATATAGCCGACGGTAACCTGGCGTTCGAACTGCTCGCCGGTACGACCGTCGAACAGGGTAATCTGACCGGAAGTCGGCAGGCCACCCAGCTGTAACAGTTCCTTGATTTCAGACTCTTTCGCACCGTCGAATACCGGCGTTGCGATCGGCATACCTTTTTTCAGGTTTTCAGCAAGACGCAGAACTTCATCATCGGTGAAGGTATTCAAATCAACCTTCTGGCGAACGTCTGTACCCAGATCGTACGCTTTCTGGATGAATTCGCGCAGTTTGGCGACTTCCTGCTGCTGTTTCAGCATGGCGTTGATTTTCTCGCCGATGCCTTTCGCAGCCATACCCAGGTGGGTTTCCAGAATCTGACCGATGTTCATACGAGACGGTACGCCCAGCGGGTTCAGTACGATGTCTACCGGCGTGCCGTTTTCATCGTAAGGCATATCTTCGATCGGGTTGATCTTAGAGATAACACCCTTGTTACCGTGACGGCCTGCCATTTTATCACCAGGCTGAATCTGACGTTTAACGGCCAGATACACTTTAACAATCTTCAGCACGCCAGGTGCCAGATCGTCGCCCTGAGTAATTTTACGGCGTTTCGCTTCGAGTTTTTTCTCGAACTCGTGTTTCAGTTCGTCGTACTGCTCAGCCAGCTGCTCCAGCTGATTTTGTTTCTCTTCGTCGGCCAGGCCCAGTTCCAGCCAGCGATCGCGCGGCAGCTTGTCGAGCTTCTCAGCTTCAACACCGCCGGAGACCAGCACCGCGTAGATACGACCAAACAGGCCAGCTTCGAAGATCTGCAGTTCTTCAGACAGGTCTTTTTTCGCCTGCTTCAGCTGCATTTCTTCGATTTCCAGCGCACGCTTGTCTTTCTCAACGCCGTCGCGGGTAAAGACCTGGACGTCGATAACGGTACCCGATACGCCGTTCGGTACGCGCAGAGAAGAGTCTTTAACATCAGACGCTTTCTCACCGAAGATCGCGCGCAGCAGTTTCTCTTCTGGCGTCAGCTGGGTTTCACCTTTCGGCGTAACCTTACCAACCAGAATGTCACCGCCGGTCACTTCTGCACCGATGTAAACGATACCGGATTCGTCCAGTTTGGAGAGCGCAGCTTCACCCACGTTCGGGATATCAGCGGTGATCTCTTCCGGCCCCAGCTTGGTGTCACGAGACACGCACGCCAGTTCCTGGATATGAATCGTGGTGAAACGATCTTCCTGAACTACGCGCTCGGAGACGAGGATGGAGTCTTCGAAGTTGTAGCCGTTCCACGGCATGAATGCTACGCGCATGTTCTGACCGAGCGCCAGTTCACCGAGATCGGTGGACGGACCGTCTGCCAGCACGTCGCCGCGCTCAATTGGCTCACCCAGCGACACGCAAGGCATCTGGTTGATGCAGGTGTTCTGGTTAGAACGGGTGTACTTGGTCAGGTTATAGATGTCGATGCCGGCTTCGCCCGGGTACATCTCGTCATCGTTAACTTTGATAACGATACGGGATGCATCCACGTACTGAACGGTACCGCCACGTTTAGCAACCGCAGTAACACCGGAGTCAACGGCAACAGCACGTTCCATACCGGTACCAACCAGCGGCTTATCAGCGCGCAGAGTCGGAACCGCCTGACGTTGCATGTTCGCACCCATCAATGCACGGTTGGCGTCATCGTGTTCCAGGAACGGGATCAGGGACGCACCGACGGAAACCACCTGCTGGGTGGATACGTCCATGTAGTCAACCTGGTCGCGGCTGAACAAGCTGGATTCGCCTTTACTACGGCAGGTTACCAGGTCTTCTTCAAAGTGGCCTTCGTCATCCAGGTTGGAGTTCGCCTGAGCGATGACGTAGTTACCTTCTTCGATAGCAGAGAGGTAATGAATTTCGTCGGTGACAACACCATCGGTCACTTTACGATACGGAGTCTCGAGGAAGCCGTATTCGTTAGTCTGTGCGTACACGGACAGGGAGTTAATCAGACCGATGTTCGGGCCTTCAGGCGTTTCGATTGGGCATACGCGACCGTAGTGGGTCGGGTGTACGTCTCGAACTTCAAAGCCTGCGCGCTCGCGGGTCAGACCGCCTGGGCCGAGTGCAGAGATACGACGTTTGTGCGTAATCTCGGACAGCGGGTTGTTCTGGTCCATAAACTGAGACAGCTGGCTGGAACCAAAGAACTCTTTCACTGCTGCAGAAATCGGCTTGGCGTTGATCATATCCTGAGGCATCAGGGTATCCAGATCGCCCAGGGACAGACGCTCTTTAACCGCACGCTCTACACGAACCAGGCCAACACGGAACTGGTTTTCCGCCATTTCGCCAACGGAACGGATACGACGGTTGCCGAGGTGGTCGATATCATCGACTTCGCCAATGCCGTTACGGATACCGATGAGCTTCTTCATCACCTGAATGATGTCGTCTTTGCTCAGGATACCGGAACCTTCGATTTCGTCACGCAGCAGAGAACGGTTGAACTTCATACGACCAACCGCGGACAGATCGTAGCGGTCTTCGGAGAAGAACAGGTTCTCAAACAGGTTTTCAGCCGCTTCACGAGTCGGCGGCTCACCCGGGCGCATCATGCGGTAGATTTCTACCAGCGCGCTCAGACGATCGTTGGTCGGGTCGACGCGTACGGTTTCAGAGATGTACGCACCGTGATCGAGATCGTTGGTGAACAGAGTTTCAATACGCTTATGACCGGACTGGCTCAGTTTGGCCAGCAGATCAAGGCTCAGCTCCATGTTCGCCGGGCAGATCAGTTCGCCGGTCGCTGTATCAACATAGTCTTTAGCAGCAACTTTACCCGCGATGTATTCAACCGGAACTTCGATAAGCTTAATATCGTCTTTTTCCAGCTGGCGGATATGGCGAGCGGTAATACGGCGTGCTTTTTCGACGTAGATCTTACCGTTAGCTTCGATGTCGAAGGACGCGGTTTCACCACGCAGACGCTCCGGAATCAGCTCCATCTGCAGCTTGTTGTCGCGAATTTCAAAGACCACTTTTTCGAAGAACAGGTCAAGGATCTGCTCAGTGGTGTAATTCAGCGCGCGCAGGATGATAGTTGCCGGCAGCTTACGACGACGGTCGATACGGACAAACAGGTTGTCTTTCGGATCGAATTCGAAGTCCAGCCAGGAACCGCGGTAAGGGATGATACGTGCGTTATACAGGACCTTACCGGAAGAGTGAGTCTTACCTTTGTCACTGTCAAAGAAGACGCCCGGGCTACGGTGCAGCTGAGAAACGATAACACGCTCAGTACCGTTGATAACAAAGGTACCGTTGTCGGTCATGAGCGGAATTTCGCCCATGTAGACTTCTTGTTCTTTGATGTCTTTAACGGTGCCTTCCGGCGCTTCACGCTCGTAGATCACCAGACGCAGTTTTACGCGCAGCGGTGCCGAATAGGTCACGCCGCGGATCTGGCACTCTTTAACATCAAATACAGGCTCGCCCAGACGGTAGCTGACGTATTGCAGCTCGGAATTACCGCTGTAGCTTTTAATCGGGAACACGGAACGGAAGGCTGCTTCCAGACCATATTGCCCTTCAGGATCTTGCTCGATAAACTTCTGGAACGAATCAAGCTGGATAGAAAGGAGATAAGGTATGTCCAGAACTTGTGGACGTTTACCAAAATCCTTACGAATACGTTTTTTCTCGGTATAGGAGTAAACCATAGGGTTCCTCAGCTCGCTGACAAGTCGACCCGTCTGCCTCAGAAAGGCAGTTTTTTATGCAACACTATTTTGTGGACCGGAAAATGGAACACTTTCCGCAATACTTGTTGCTATCACGCTTAAACCATTTCGTCGCGATTTACACAGAGCGAGCACCCTGTCGCAGTATATTAAGTCGTCGATAGAAACATGCATTGTCAGGACAACCAGCAGTCAAACAGTGTGAAATGCTACTGGCGCCTTACAGCGCAAAAAGGCTGGTGACTAAATAGTCACCAGCCATCAGCCTGATTACTCAGGCTGCAACCGGAAAGGTTGGCTTATTTGACTTCAACTTCAGCGCCAGCTTCTTCCAGAGATTTTTTCAGTGCTTCTGCGTCATCTTTGCTGATGCCTTCTTTCAGGGCAGCAGGTGCAGATTCTACCAGGTCTTTAGCTTCTTTCAGACCCAGGCCAGTTGCGCTACGTACTGCTTTGATTACAGCAACTTTGTTAGCGCCAACAGCTTTCAGAATTACGTCGAATTCAGTTTTTTCTTCAGCAGCTTCAGCCGGGCCAGCAGCTACAGCTACAGCAGCAGCAGCGGAAACACCGAATTTTTCTTCCATTGCAGAGATCAGCTCAACAACGTCCATTACGGACATAGCGGATACTGCTTCAATGATTTGATCTTTAGTGATAGACATTTAAATTGTTCCTGAATATCAGAATAAGTTTATACGTAAGCGAGTGCTTTATAAAGAAATCTGCGATTAAGCAGCTTCTTTTGCATCGCGTACAGCAGCCAGAGTGCGAACCAGTTTGCCAGCCGAAGCTTCTTTCATGGTTGCCATCAGGCGTGCAATTGCTTCGTCGTAGGTCGGCAGAGTTGCCAGGCGGTCGATATTCGACGCCGGGATCAGCTCGCCTTCAAAGGCTGCGGCTTTAACCTCGAATTTTGCATTCGCTTTCGCGAACTCTTTGAACAGACGAGCGGCAGCGCCCGGGTGTTCCATAGAGTATGCAATCAGGGTCGGACCAACAAACGTGTCTTTCAGGCACTCGAACTGAGTACCTTCAACGACGCGGCGCAGCAGGGTGTTGCGGACAACACGCATGTAAACGCCAGCTTCACGACCTGCTTTACGCAGTTCAGTCATTTTATCTACAGTAACGCCACGGGAATCCGCAACTACTGCAGACAGCGCGCCTTTGGCTACTTCGCTGACTTCAGCAACAATCGCTTGTTTGTCTTGAAGATTTAAAGCCATTAGCTTTGCTCCTGGATGTTTGCCAGAGCTCATGCTCTGGAACTCACTTCACTCTACTCAACGAATAGAGCGTCTTAAATACGGTGAGCAGAAACAAGCCAGAGTATCCAAAAATAATCTTAGCGTTCTGTCACCGTCTACGCAGGGCATTAAGTTTCTGACGAAACACCTGCGGTCTTCGACGGAGGCCTGGATAGGCCAGGCTCCAACGAACAAATTCTTTCTACCCTTCGCTATTCAGCGCCGTGCCGGCGTTGGCTGTCTTCGCTCACACCGGTCACATAGTTCACTATGCTCCCGGAGATTCACTCAGTTGCCGCCTTGCCACAACCTGACTATCTCAGATAGCGTTCTGCACGTAGCAGAATCGTGGGGGTAGAATTGTAGACAAATCCACCGCCCACGTAAAGCTAATCTTAGTTCGCAGAAGCGCTCAGACCAGCTTGATCAACGGCAACGCCAGCACCCATGGTGGTGGAGAGGCTAACTTTCTTGATGAAAACGCCTTTCGCCTGAGTCGGTTTTGCTTTTTTCAGCGCAACCAGCAGGGATTCCAGGTTTTCTTTCAGTTTGTCAGCGTCAAAGTCCACTTTACCGATGGTGGTGTGGATGATGCCGTTTTTGTCGTTACGATAGCGAACCTGGCCTGCTTTAGCGTTCTTAACAGCTTCAGCAACGTTCGGAGTAACGGTACCCACTTTCGGGTTTGGCATCAGGCCACGCGGACCCAGAACCTGGCCCAGCTGGCCAACAACGCGCATTGCATCCGGGGAAGCAATAACAACGTCGAAGTTCATTTCGCCTTTTTTGATCTGGTCTGCCAGATCTTCCATACCTACCAGCTCGGCGCCTGCAGCTTTAGCAGCTTCAGCGTTCGGGCCCTGGGCAAATACGGCTACGCGAACGGAACGGCCAGTACCGTGCGGCAGTACTGTTGCGCCACGGACGTTCTGGTCAGATTTACGAGCGTCGATGCCGAGGTTAACAGCAACGTCTACGCTTTCGGTAAATTTAGCGGTGGCCAGCTCTTTCAGCAGAGCAATAGCTTCGTTGATGTCGTACTGTTTAGTCACATCAACTTTGTCACGGATCACGCGCATACGCTTGGTCAGTTTAGCCATTTCTTAATCCTCTACTACCAGGCCCATGGAACGTGCAGTACCTTCAATGGAGCGAGTCATCGCTTCAATGTCAGAACCAGTCATGTCGGCAGCTTTGGTCTGCGCGATTTCCTGCAGCTGAGCGCGGGAAATTTTACCTACTTTATCTTTGTTCGGCTTACCGGAACCAGACTTGATGCCTGCAGCTTTCTTCAGCAGAACGGCAGCCGGCGGGGTCTTGGTAACAAAGGTAAAGGAACGGTCAGCGTAAACGGTAATAACAACCGGAGTCGGCAGACCTTTTTCCAGGGATTCTGTTTTGGCGTTAAACGCTTTACAGAATTCCATGATGTTCACACCCTGCTGACCCAGTGCTGGACCAACCGGCGGGCTCGGGTTTGCCATACCAGCTGCAACCTGCAGCTTGACGTAGGCTTGTACTTTCTTAGCCATTTAAATTTCCTCGTTTGGGTATAACGCCTTTAGAAAGGCTCCCCGTTATCAATATCGTCTTACGGACACAGGGTCCATAAAAACAAAAGGCGCGAAATTGTATGTCAATTTCGCGCCCCATGCAACGATTAAATCGCTGCTTTTTTGATCGTCGCTTAGGCTTTTTCTACCTGAGCAAAGTCCAGCTCGACCGGAGTCGCACGGCCAAAGATCGAAACAGAAACCTTCAGGCGGGACTTCTCGTAGTCAACTTCTTCAACAACGCCGTTGAAGTCAGCAAACGGACCATCGCTGACGCGGACCATTTCGCCCGGCTCGAACAGCGTTTTAGGACGCGGCTTATCGCCAACCTGCTGAAGACGGTTCATGATCGCGTCGACTTCTTTGTCGCTGATCGGCGCAGGACGGTCGGATGTACCGCCGATAAAGCCCATCACGCGCGGTACGCTGCGCACCAGGTGCCAGCTTGCGTCGTTCATCACCATCTGGACCAGAACGTAACCCGGGAAGAATTTGCGCTCGCTCTTGCGGCGCAGGCCACCACGGATTTCGACCACTTCTTCGGTCGGAACCATGACTTCGCCAAACAACTCTTCCATATTGTGTAATTTGATATGTTCACGCAACGAGGTAGCTACGCGACCTTCAAAACCGGAAAACGCCTGAACGACGTACCAGCGTTTTTTAGGAGCTTCAGACATCTCAGAACCTCAGGCCAGTGATAAAGGATACCAGGCGAACCAGAATACCATCCAGTCCCCACAGGATCAGTGACATTACCGCAGTTACCGCGGCAACAATCAGCGTGGTGTGCAACGTTTCCTGGCGAGTAGGCCAGATTACCTTGCGGACTTCGGTTCTCGCTTCACGGGCGAAAGCTACGGTCGCCTTACCTTTTGTGGTTAACAGCGCGACGCCACCGGCAGCAGCGATCAGAATCACCACGGCCAGCGCACGCACTGCCAGCATAATGTCACGATAAAGGAAGTTGCCTACGATGGCCACAATCAGCAGCACGGCAACGATCGTCCACTTCATCGCTTCCAGGCCGCGCCCGCTCCCTTGAGCTTCGGTATTCGCACTCATAAACCAACCTGTCACAAGAATTCAGACAAATAATTTTGCCCCGCGAGAGCGAGGCAACCAAACCGAAATGCTCTGCTGCGTTTCGGATTTAACGCCCTCTACAGAGCCTGTCTCAGCAATGATTATGACAAAAAAAATCACTGATGAGCCAGGTTCTGGTTCGAAAGCGTGCAAAAAGGGCATCAAATGATGCCCTTTTATTGCGCATTGCGTCAAATGTTATCAGCGATTAGCTGAGAACTTTAGCAACAACGCCTGCGCCAACGGTACGACCGCCTTCACGGATTGCGAAACGCAGACCGTCGTCCATCGCGATCGGGTGGATCAGGGTAACAACCATTTTGATGTTGTCGCCCGGCATTACCATCTCTACGCCTTCCGGCAGTTCGATGGTGCCAG
>NZ_CACSIS010000044.1:0-31371 GCF_902705905.1 Klebsiella sp. 18074
TTTCAGGACGGCGATGATCTGGTGCTCGGTGAATCGGATCTTACGCATAGCGATCTCCTCAGGTGACATAATCAGTATGTCGGAAGATCTCTAAAAGTGAATGGGCCGTTTTGGTGGGATACTTACAATGGGCTATGACACGAAAGTTGAGGTTTGCGGGCATGGATTTAGGACTATGGCATGTAGTTCGTTGATCGAATCAGGGATGTGGTCGAAGGATGCGGTCGAGCGGCAGATGAGTCATCAGGAGCGTAACTCTGTACGTGCATCTTACATTCATAAGGCAGAGCACTTGGATGAACGCAGGCTAATGCTGCAGTGGTGGGCTGATTTTCTGGATGCAAATCGGAAAAGCGTTATCTCGCCTTTTGACTATGCAAAGATTAAAAACTCCCTGTCATAAGGAAATAGTGCATCGATAAAACTTACGTTGCACAAAAAAAATACTATGGAGACCTGAGTAAATATCAGGTCTCTTTCAAATTTTTACCGAATTAAAATACAACCCCTGATTGTATCTCTTTTACGAGTTCACCAACGGTAAATATTTTCCAACCTTCTACTTGTACTTCAGTTAAGTTAATTGCAATTTTTAATGTTGGCCATGCTGCTTCAACGGTTGCAATAATCTCATGTACTGAGTTCTGCAAATCCAATCCTGGTACCGGAGGTTGATATCCTTTGTGCTGCATAATATGAATGTCTCCGTGAACAGATGGGTCAGTGAGTTCATAAATATCTTTCCAGGAGTCAGCCTTTAGTAATCCCTGTTGAGAACGCAAGCGTTGAATAATTGCCATCTCAGCCTGAGTGACAAATATACCTTCATGTAGAGGTTGTTTACGATGGCAATCTTTGCAAAGAACATGGAGGTTTTCTGCTGAGTTATCGTATTTAACACCATTTCTATGATGAACATCGCAGAGTTGGCGTGTGGAGCTTAAATCAACACCGCAATCATTACATTTATAGCTTGCTTGTTCACGTACAGATCGCGAAATATCTTTCCAATTATCTACATAGCCACTATTTGCTTTATCATGAATACCTTTTGGCATATGACGGAAACAGGTACTGTAGTGAGAGAAAAAATTATTTAAGGAGAACGATTTAAATATTATTCTCTTTTGTATCTTATCAATACTACCTTTATAATTTAGTCGTTCAAGGCAATTCATGCAAACTCTCAAGTCAGCATCTTGACTGCGACCTAAACCATCGTCAATTTCAAATAAACCATCAACACGGTTTGTTGCATGGTAGCGTTCAAAACGATTTTTCTGGCGCATTTCGTCAAGAGTTCTACACCATGCGATATGAAATCTTTTTCCTTTCTCACCATCCTCAATAGCTGCATCATACCGTCCGGAGTGATCCCGAATATACAGAAGAACTTGACGACCCTGGTAGGAAATTAAACCACTACCAGGATCAAGGTCAGCAATACTGACTTCCTTTCCTGCAGACAATTCAATATCAATAGGATCGAATACAACAAGCGCTTCATCAAGAGAAAATTCAGCACCAGAAGGAAGCATTTTTTTTCCTAGCGCAATCAATTCAGAAAAATCAAGAGTTAACTTCATTTTGACTATTCCTGAATAATACGACGAATTTGTAATTCGGCATTTGTAATAACTTTAAACGTGACTCGTCGTGAACGGCTTGGGTCTTCTTTTCCTTCAGGGGTAAGAATTGGATGTGAAGATGAATATCCTACCGCAGAAAATTTACTTTTCACCCATTTTTGGTGGGCAGCTGATTCTTTTAAAGAGTAGACATATTGTAATACTGCACGAGTTCTTCCTTGAGATAACTCCATATTATTAAAATAGGCAATGTCTTGATTGGCTGCACCCGTCCAATCTGTACTGGTATGTCCCTCTATACGTACTTCAGTAATATGCTGCTTATACTCATCTAATACTTTCAAATAGCGTGGGAAAAAGTCGTTAAGAATTTCTTTGAATTTTGGTTTTAAGTCTGAGCTGCCTAATCCAAAAAGAACATCAGGGGATTTAAACCTTACTTCAAGGGTTTGCTTATCGATTTCGGCATCCCAGGATGGTAGGTCTTTCGAAAACTCAACCTCTAAAGCATTATAAAGCTGCTGTTGAGCTTGCTCATAGGCAACAGCCACTTCTTTTATTTTTTCTTTTTCAATACGCACATAATGCATATAAGCAATAGAGATAAACATAAATACCATCATCAGTCCGGCCATTAGGTCTGACATAGAAACCCAGTGTTCATTATCTTGGGTTTTCTTCGGGGTAGGTTTGCCTATAATTTTATCCATTGATTGTTACCCACGGTTTTGTCTTGAGTTAATTAATGGTTGTAGTTGGCCAAGAACACTTTGATATTCTTTTATTAGATGATCGTAATTTTTAACAAATCCCTGGCTGATTGCCAGTAATGAATTTCCTAGTGCTTGCATTTCCCTATTCATTTCACGTTCAGTAGCTTGTTCAAAAGCGTGCAGTTGTTCGTTGATGGAACTACCAAAGCGCTCAACTGATTCTTTTACCTGTGAATTCAAACCTGCACTAGCTTTGTCAAATGTTGACTGGATGGTTCCAAACATATTATCTGCATTATTAGATAACTGTTGATTAAACTTATCACCGGTTTTAGTGAAGAGGTCAATAACACTGGCTGTGTTTTGTTCCATATTACGGTGAAGATCTTTAGAATGTGATTCAAGAGACTTCAAGAACTCATCACCACTTTGCTTCATTTCAGTAATGGTTTCACCCAAAGTTGATGTCAAAGTCTCAGAAGAATTACTTACATCATGTGCCATTGATGCAAATGCTTGCTGAGTCTGAGTTACCGACTGTCTGAAACCTTCCGAGCCTTCATCCAGGGCAATGCGCATGGCATTTGCATTGGTAAGTAGTTCCTCTCCTGTTTGCCCCAGGGAGGTGCTGACACTCAAGGCACCTGCTTTAAGCAATTCACCTACTTCATTCAGTTTTTCATGGATAGCCGGAACTGCATCGGTTGCTTTGTCACGTAACAAAACAAAAGCATCAAGGTGCTGAGATAACTCGCCTATTTGATGTTGGTTAACCTGTAAAACATCGCGTAACTCAGCCATTGCAAGTGGTATCTCTTTGCACTCCTCCCAGATACCAGCGACTGCACCACGTGTTTCAACTAATGATTCGACACTTTGTTGGTACTGTGCGCCCATTTGTTCGACTTGGGTTTTATAGTTTTCTTGCCAATCGACAAGTTTTTTTACCGAAGCATCAAGAGCTTTAAAGTTCTCACCGAATTGTTCTGTTAAGTTATTATTAAAATCAATAATAACTTGTCTTAGTGCATCAATTATTTGCTCGGTCGCGCCCTTGGCCATCAAATCTGCAAATTGTTGAAGTTGTTCCCATAGTTTATTACTAAATTCATTATGATGAGAAAGTTGGGTGCGAGATGTATCATTTATTTCATTACGTAATAATTTTATCTGTGCTACCAACGAACCTTCTTCACTGCCACTCATTCCCGATACTAACTTTTCCAAAAAATGGTTTTGTTCTTTCAATTCATGGTGAATATGATCTGGAGTGATAAGTTCTGGTTCATTAGTTGCCGATTTATTTCGTTTATTCGCAAAGAAAAATGCATCAAGTGCATTAAATGCAATAGCGAAAAACATACCGACAATACTTGTGATGAAAGCTGTTTTTAAACCACCAAGCAATACTGGAATACTAGTATCAATACTTTCTGTATTAAAATTCAATAAGCCAATAATTATGCCGATAAAGGTACCTAGTATACCTAACGCACCCATTAGTGTCGGCGCATACTCCCTAAATTTACTATGGATATTTTTATAGTCACACCACCAGGCACCAAAGAAGATAAAAATTACGGCCCAAATAAAAATATTGGTTACAAGCATTGAATCAACAGAGTGAAACAAATGTTCAAAAAGCTGAGCTAACATGACGATTCCTGTGTTACGTAATTGTGATTTTTAAGCTTAGCGGCAGGCACAATGGGAAAAATCTTCCAAAGTGCTGCGGACAAACCTCATTTTTGTGATCATTGTAGCAAAAATAATCTAATAATAAATGACATCAATCAGTCTTGAAGGTGGTTACCCATTGAGCTTTTCATTCATGGTAGTAATGTGTGAAGAAATCTGATTCCGTACAAAAGGATGCTTGTGAAGACGCCAACTAACCCTCTTCTGCTGTGGCTTAAAGATTTTCTTAAAAAACGTCAGCTAACAGTAACAGATGGAAGAGCTCTCTATGCCTATCGATGCGAAGATGTCGAATTCGCGAAACTGGCTCAGATTCTTAGCAGTCATGTCCCTCGAACCTATCCCAAAACGGTCTTTATTTCTTACAGCGATGTTTTGTTCTGTCTTTATGCAGCCGAATTTATTCGTCGGAATCACACTGCTGGACATCCCAAATGGGATGCTATTTTACAGTCCATAAACTGGCAAATTCCATATCAGCATCGGCAGAAGCTTGTCAGTGAAGGTATACGCTACTGGAAAAGAGAAGTGAGGAGTCTGGGGCAAGCTTCAGGTTACTTACATACACTGGCCTGCGAAGGTGGATTGCCAGTGCGTATGATAGAAAACGAGAGTGGTTATTTAATAAACTACTTCAGGCGGATTTATCAGGCTTTGAGAGGGTCACAAGGTAATGTCTCAGCAGTTAAGATTGCGGAAGACTTGAGTGACACTATTCCTGGTACAATGCAAAACGAGCTTGTCTATGAAGTCGCGGGTGAATTTTGCTGGACGCTTTCTAAACTTCTTAACGAAAGTGGTCATCACGGGAGAGATCCTATTGCCTCACTACGCAAGACATTGCCAAACTGGCATCACCAACTACCTCTCGTTCTCCTGGAAGAAAATGCAGCAGAAATAGTCAGGCGTTTACTTTCACAAACATCAGAAACCCGTGCCGCTTCTGGCATCTTAATTGAAAGAATTTGGATCGATGTCGATGACAGTTGGTTCTGTGATGCACGCTTCCGTTTTCCTGGGATGCTACGTACTGAACAGCTTAAAGCCTTATTTGAATGTGAAATACAACAAGATCAATCGCGACTGATTATTTCTGCACAATGGATAAATGGTGGGGCACGTCTGGCAATGCTAAGCCGTCATGAACATCAAGATTGGCGGATTGAGTTGTTGCCAGCTGCGACACAAAAAATTTCAGGCATGGAGGCGATGGGAGAAATATCATTAATGTTGTTTGATGGGCCAGCGCTCATAGGCAGGGGAATTCCGAAAGGAGGATACGAACTGGCAGAAGATCTCCCTTGGGTTTTTGAAGCTATGAACGAAAGCGAGTCACAGCTGAAATTATTCGGAATGGGTTCTGTTAGTTCTGTGCAAGCAGCTCTATTTATCTCATTGCCTGCAAATAGCAATCTGGATATCAGTGGTGAGGGAGACTTCGATATTCCACGACTTTTGACGAATAGTGCACGTAGTCTCACGAAAGTCAGTGGTGTTTTTAGCGTTATTTTGCAAGATGGTGCCATCTGTACTATTCGTACTAAGCAGATATCTGATTCATCGACTGAATATTTTATTAAACCATCAGAGGTCGATCTTGTTAAGTCGGATTATCCTGTTCATCGAGCCTGGCCTAAAATTGCCTGGAAAAAAGACCTTCAGCATGGGATTGTTCCCGAGCTGGAACTTTACTGGCGCTCAATACGTTCAGGGAATATGACATGGTCCTCAGTCTCAACTTCAATGCCTAAAGGGCAAGTTGAAGTACGGCATGTGGTGAATAATGAAGTGTTATTCAGTGGTCGGATGGTTGTTCTACCAGCAGATTTTGATATTAAAATTGTTCCCGACTCAGCCCAAAAAGGAATTATTACTCTTTCCGGGATTGCTGAAACACGGGTGGAACGTTACACAAATAATGAAAATTTTTTATTAAAAACTGACTATCTGGCTCAAGAGTGCATAGTTCCTTTCGATGGTAGTATTTCCAAAAATATCACAATAGACCTGCGTGTTACCTGGCGGGATGGTTGTAACCTTAAGCTATTATTACCCTCTCCAGTGGCCGGTGGTCGATTTGTTAATCAAGAAGGTGAGACATTTTCTGAAGGTATTGCATCAGTAGACCATTTACATGGAGTGAGTGCTGATTTACTTACAATATCCCCAGCAGGGAAAGGTTTTCTAAACGTTAAGTTACAAGATGAGAATCCACTTTCTAAAGATCTTCATTATTTATCTATGGATATTCCATTATTAACTGGGCGAAATGAAAACCTACAACAAATTTCACTATATGAAAAATATAATCTATTAAAGTCGTTCCTCGCGTGTTCATGGTCAAATAATAGTTCATTGCGTATTGATTTTTATGCTGATAAGTTAGGAGGTCTCAGTTCATCGCTAAGCGTTACACGATATGATGGTAAGTTTGTTGAGCGACATGGACGACTATATATTGATGTGCAAGACGTAATAAATTTCCCACAAGAGCGTGTTAGTGAAGTTATTGTGCAAGCTGTTTCACTTATAGATCCAGACTCTCATACGATAACTCTACAAAAAGATGTATTGGGCTATGATTTTTCGTCATTGAATGAGAGTGGTGGTTCGTGGTTGATTATTGGAAAGTTAGATAACTATATTAGAATTGAACCATTATTAAAATGGGGTACAACATTATCATTAGATAATGATCTACTCATAAAATCACTTTGTGAGCCGGAGCGATCAAAGCGTAAAAATGAGATAAACTTACTGCTATCCGATATAAAAAACAATCCATTACAGCAGTCTGCTTACTCAGTGGTCGAATATTTAAAAAAATATAAAAACTCAGATGATTTACCTTTGCATGTGCACGATTTGTTTAACAAGTTCGCCAGGGATCCACTGGCTCTAATTCAGCTCTTAATCGCATCATGCTTGTCTGGTGACAGTGAGCTTATTTACGATATGCAAAATGAATTGCCATTCTCATGGGGTTGGATTCCATTTGAGCATTGGAGAAAATCGTTTCATGATAGTTATGTTTCTCTTGCAGTTCAGCTCGGTGATGAAACTCTGGCATTAAATATATTACAGCCATTTGTTGTGTTTATTAGTAATAGAGCGGCCATTGACCGTCGATTCGCAGTGGTTGTCAATATGCTTAAACTAAAATTTAAATCATCACAATCATTGTGTTCTGGAGTTCCATTAGTGGACCATGAGCAGTTTAATGAAGCGAAACAAATGCTGGTACGCAATCCAGATAGTTTTGGTCGTGTTGGGACCTTTACTAAGGACCAATGGTTATCGGCCATATCACCTGACCTGATTCCTATATTTAAAAAATTTTGGAATGAAGATAGGTATCACACGAAATTTGAAAAACTATTTAATTTGATGTTGGTCGCCTCGTTGTTATCTCATAAAGATAATAATGTAATGTACCAACTTTCTTCACTATTCGAAATCCACTATCAACAAGCCCCGCAACAATTGGGTATCATTTATCAGTATTATTTTGAGCAAGCAGGAGTTTGTCATTGATGAAAGTCCAGCAACTTCATTATGCACCGCTTTTAGATCAGCTGCATCAGCGAGCAGTGCGTTCGGTGGTGAGTCAATTAGCATTGCGTAGCAAATCGCTGACCGAATATCTGGAATCTCAGTATTTCAGAACACCAGGACAACAAGGATCCTTGCTTGCCGATCCCGTATTTGAAAGTACTTTCGGTTGGATGCCTGCCAGTGAAACAATGGATGCCCTTAGAGGCAAACTCATATCTAACCATTTGGTTAATGCACTTGGTCATGCACCGGTGCCTTTTTCCCATCAGCTAACAGCCTGGCGTACTATTCTTGAAGATAAACAGTCCTTGTTAGTGAGTAGTGGTACTGGATCAGGAAAAACAGAATGTTTCATGGTACCTGTGCTGGAGGACCTGATTCGAGAGCAAGAAGCGCACAGACAGCCACTGACGGGGACTCAGGCTATTTTTTTGTACCCGCTTAATGCCCTAATCAACAGTCAGCAGGAACGGTTACGTGACTGGACCAAAGGATTTAAAGGAAAAATTCGCTTTGCGCTTTATAACGGTGAAACGAAACACACGAAATATGAGGTTCAGGAAGAGCAGAGAAAAGTTCCGGAACAAGCTTTGAGTAGAGAGGAAATATACGAGTCCCCACCTTCTATTATGGTGACGAATACCACCATGCTGGAATATATGCTTATTCGACGTAAAGATGCTCCTATCGTTGATAAATCACAGGGGATGTTGAAATATATCGTTCTTGATGAGGCGCATAGCTATATTGGTTCCCAGGCGGCAGAGCTGGCATTATTACTGCGCCGTGTCATGCAGGCCTTTAATGTTGGTCCAGGGACTGATAATCCTGTTCAGGTCATTGCAACATCGGCCACGATTGGTGAAGATTCAGTCGAGGGTAATCAAGAATTGGCAAAATTTGTCGCTGATTTGGCCGGAGTGACTGAGCGGAATGTAAAAGTAGTACGTGGTTACCGTCAGATCCCACCTATATCTGATACGCATATTCGAGCTGAATTTCCATTGTCATTAACTTCACTTAATGATCTTACCCCAACGGAACTTTATCAGCAGCTTTGTCAGTACCGAGTGACACAAGAACTCCGCCGAGCATTAACTCAGCATAAGAACCCTGCGGTGCGTTTAAGCGAATTAAGGGTGATTGCCCGGAATATCTGGCCTGAAATATCTAATCAAGAGTTATTACAATTACTTGATCTGATGGCTAAAGCGCGTACTGATACATCTGATAATTCGCTAGCTTTTACCCCTTTACGTATGCATGGGTTTATTCGAACGTTGGCAGGGCTCTGGGCATGTTCAAATCGGCAATGTGCTCATAAATCTCCAGAATTAAAAAATAAGGATTGGCCGTTCGGCCAGATTTGGTCTGAGCAACGCCTGTTTTGTGATTGCGGTGCACCTGTTTTCGAAGTACTCCGTTGTTCCGGCTGTGGCACCGCTTACTTATCGGCTAAGGAAGAATTAAAAAACGATGGCACTACATGGTTGTCTGCTCAACCCACTGCTGCCGATGAAGACGAGTTTGCTCTTGAAGTAGACTTATATCGTGATGATGAAGATGAAAACAGCGAAGATAGCAGTCATCAGTTTGATCGTCTTTTAGCTGACACTGGTGAGAAAATAGTTGTCTCATTGGAAGAAAACTCTCACGGGAAAATAGTCAATAATTCTGCAACCGGTTATGAAGTGAATTTGCTGAGACCGGAACATCGTGATGCAGGGAAATCGACATTTTTTACATGTATTTGCTGTGGTGATGCTGAGCGGAAAAATAACCCTTTATTTCGCCCACTGCGTTTGGGGGCACCTTTCTTTCTAAGTGACATTATTCCAACGTTACTTGAATTCTCCCCATTACCAAAAAACCTGGAAGAACAGCAAGGGCCTTTCAGTGGTCGCCGGTTACTGACGTTTACCGATTCCCGTCAGGGTACGGCTCGAATCTCTGCTCGGTTACAGCAAGATGCAGATAAAGCAACCCTCAGAACCCTTTGCTATCAAGAGTTAGCGAACATAACAGAGCATCCTGTTGGTTTGAGCGATGCGCAGCGAGAACTACTCAAACCTTATATTGCTAAATTTTCTTTAGTTCCAATTCCAGCGTTTAAGAATGCAGTCGAGGCTTTAAGCAAGGCGATAACCTCGAATGAAGCGTTAAGCCCAAATGAAATTCTCGCTTTAAATAATATTACAGCAGCCATCAGTTCAGAAAGCGAAGCACATGCTCAGGCAATAGAAGTGTTACTTTCTGCTTCGGGGGGGCAAAAAGTTAAATCTGTATCCTGGCAAACATTGGTCGAGCAGCTATCCGGTAGTGTTGATCTGGCTGACCGAATGCGAGGTAGTTTCAAAGAAATATCTGGGCTTGATTTAACCAAACAACAGTTTGCCGATTTTTGTCTGTACAGTGAATTTGGACGCCGCCCCAAAAATGCATGGACGTTAGAAAATTTGGGTCTCGTTGCTATTCATTATCCTTTTATTGATAACGTAAATCGTTGTCCTCAGGATTGGAAAAGTCTTCTGCCAGATCCAGATAAGCAACTTGCTGA
This sequence comes from Klebsiella sp. 18074, assembly GCF_902705905.1. Classification (NCBI taxonomy): domain Bacteria; kingdom Pseudomonadati; phylum Pseudomonadota; class Gammaproteobacteria; order Enterobacterales; family Enterobacteriaceae; genus Klebsiella; species Klebsiella sp. 18074. Next base: position 10,113 of record NZ_CACSIS010000044.1, read on the forward strand.
ATGGCGTAATCTACTGAAAATTACCCTTGATTTCTTTATCCGTGAAAATAGTGCTGTTTTTTACGAGAATGAGCAATATCCTCGTTGGATGGGAACGCGTTTCCCGGTAAAAATGCTACAAGGTCCGGATAAAAAATATAAAGAACAGAAGCGTGATCAGCTTTGGCCACAAATTCGCGATCGTCATTACAACCGGGTTATTAAGTTACTGGTGGCTGTATTCCCAGCGATTCAGCCAGATCAAACTTACTGGAAAGATTTAGTTAATAATTTAATGAAAGAGGCTTGGGATGCCCTCAGGCCAAATCTACGTCAGTTTGAGTCTGGTTATCAATTTGATATTAAAGAACAAGCTTATTTCTATAGCCCCAAACAGATCTGGCGTTGTCCTTATACCCGGCGCGCACTTGATGTAACCCTGCTCGGTTATTCACCTTATTTACCTGGAAGTGAAGGCATTGCTCCTGAGAAGGCCGTATTGGTTGAAATGCCTGAATTGCCAATGCGCCACTGGCGGCTGTCTGGTGGCGGTGAGTTGCCAAGAGATGAGCGGTTACAATGGCTGGAAGATGACCCGCAAATCAAGAGCGCTCGTCGTGAAGGTGTGTGGTCTACCCGTAGCGACAGACTGGCACTGAAGGATGGCTGGTATCGCCTGGAAGAGCATTCTGCACAACGCACACCTCAACAAAACCAGTTTAACGAAAAACTGTTTAAGGCTGGGAAAGTTAACGTGTTGAACTGCTCTACGACGATGGAAATGGGCGTAGACATTGGCGGTATGAGTTTGGTTGCGATGAATAACGTCCCTCCTGCTCCAGCTAACTATCTGCAGCGTGCAGGCCGTGCAGGGCGTCGAGGTGAATCAGCTTCAGCAGCAATTACCTTATGCAAAAATACCGCCCATGGTATGGAAGTTTTCAAAGATCCGCTTTGGCCATTTAACAGTAGTTCCAAGGCTCCACAGGTACGCTTTGAGAGCGAAAGCATTGTCCAACGCCACGTCAATGCGCTGGTACTTGGTCTGTTTTTAAGGGCGGAAGTGCCGGATGCGACCAAGCTGAGTTGTAAATGGTTTTTTGAGGGTGAAGATAGCCAGTGTCAACGTTTCTTGAATTGGATGAATGGCCAATCAGAAGTATTGGCCAACAAGTTGAAACGGCTGGTTCAGGGAACGGTATTAACGTCTCTGACTACTTCCCAGCTGCTTTCGCGTACCAATTCAATGATGCAGAAAGCAGAGCTTCACTGGCGTAATCAACTCGCTATTTTGCTACAAAATATTGAATCGTTGAAAGCAGACAATATCGGCTGGGAAGAGACTCCTGCCGGTAAAGCAATTGCCTATCAATTACGTGATTATCGTAGCGCATATCTATTTTCAAAATTAATCAGTGAAGCTTTTCTTCCTGGACACGGTTTCCCTGTTGGGGTCGTTAATTTTAACTTCCTGACAGCTGATGAACTTGAAAAGCGTAAAGCGTTAAAAGCCAGTCAACTGGATCAGAAAGAGGGCGTTGAGAACTTTTCACGTAGTCTCGAAAAACTGCCAAGTCGTGACTTGCCTACAGCATTGCGTGAATATGCACCGGGTGCCGATGTGGTTTTAGGCGGAAAAGTCTACCGGTCCGCAGGAATTATGCTCGGTAAAGTATTGGGGAGTGGGCAGGAGCTAAAAGGCGACCATCATATTCCGTGGTTCTGGCACTGCCGCCAATGTGGTGCGGGGTCTACCAGCGCAACATATCCTGCAGGTTGTAGCCATTGTGGTGCAGAAAAATCACTACTTACCGTGAGGCGCTATTTGCAACCGGTTGGTTTTGCGACAGATATCCGTTATCAGGCCCATAACGATGTGTCTATGCCCGCACAATTGCCTTATCAGGACCCTCGGGTTCTGGTGCCTTCAGCTGTATGGGTTTCTCTGCCAGATACATCACTAGGGCGTTACCGCTTCAGCAATAGTGGTGAGTTATTCCATTTCAGCGATGGTGAGTTCGGTAAAGGCTATGCCATTTGCTTGTCTTGTGGGCGCACTGAGTCACAAACGGAAGCTGAACGCACACCGGTAACGCTCAAAAATCCTGCACTAGAAAATACGCATCTTCTGTTACGTGGCGGCAGTAATGATCGGCAGGGCAGCAGCAAGCTGTGCCATGGCCATGTTCATAAAGATTTGTGGTTAGGTTATAGCAGCCGTACAGACATGGTTGAACTGCAGCTTAATGACGAAAACGGTTTGCTGATTACTGATGATGTTGCTGCACGTTCCCTGGCTGTCGCATTACGTGAAGGGTTGGCGCATAAATTAGGTATTGAAAATACCGAGCTGGGCGTCACTATTCAGCAATCCCGCGATAGTAACAATGCTTATGGATACTCGATTTTCATCTATGACAATAATGCAGGCGGGGCAGGTTATGCTGTTCAAATAATTGATCTTTTTAGCGAAGTGTTTAACTACGCCAAAAAGTTACTTGATTGCTCATGCGATAAATTCTGTCATCACTGCTTACTCAGTTACGACAGTCAGCACTATGTAAGTAAGTTGGATCGCCATCGTGCCTTACCATTGCTCACCAGTACGCGTTTGCAGATGTTGAAACTTGCACCGGAATATCAATTCTTCGGGCCGGGCAGCCGGGTTGAAACTATCCCTCTAATGCTGCGTTTATCGCAGCATCTTAGCTCAGGGCGTTACGGCACTCTCTCATTGGTGATATCCGGAGTGACAGAGGAGTGGGATTTTGCGCAGTGGCCATTATTGAAGGATGTACTGCGGTTTGCATCCTCGGGAGGCAAGGTTGAACTGCTAATCACCACCGCATTAGCTGAGTTACCTGAAAAAGTACGCCATCAATTATCTGCATTGTCAGCGATGCCGGGTAACACGTTATGCATCCATCCTGTCCCTGGGAGCCTGCTTGCTCAGGGACAGGGTCGCTGGTTGGCACAAATCGTTGGTGATGATCATTGCCTGCAATGGTCCGCAGGCAATGATGCAACAACTATTCCTGGTGCTAGCTGGGGGCAGAGTGCAACAACTCCTGTTGTATCTTGCCAAGTGTTTGCTGCTAAGGACTTTCCTGGAAATACACTCTCTGCGGAAGAACTGTTACCTGAATTGCCTGCAGGAGCTGTTCGAATCAATTTATCGCGCCAACTGGATGGCTCGCTGGAAGGCTTTGGGTCACGTTTCTGGGCACTTATAAGTAATCAGCACCCGTTTTGGAAGCGTGTTTTCGCCGAAAAGCGTGAGATAGCTCAGGTGCAATACAGCGATCGTTACGTTAACAGTCCTTTCACGGCACGTCTGCTGGCTGAATTGCTGACTGAATTGGTCGAACAGGGGATAGCAGAACGAGCGGCACTCTCGATATCAGTGAAAAAACTCGACTACAGTTCGCGCCAACATGACTCGCTATTTAACGCATGGCTCAACGAGGAAGACAGGGAACAGGTGGTGAGGACATTGTTGGAGGAAGGCTATCTTGGCCCTGCCTGGTCCGGAAATATTTCATGGTTTATTGGTGATAACCGAACGACTGACCATGGCCGTGAGTTAACCGTATCATTCAAAGATGGCAGCACAGGTTATCTATTGCTGGATATGGGGCTTGGCTACTGGCGCTGCCAAGGGGATTCATTCTTTGACTTCGAAGAGCATCCTTCCCGGCAAGTCGAAATCGTTGCTTCCAGCCGAGCCAATCTCATTGCTCCGGATAGCGGTTTGCGTAGCTATATTATTGTCGGGTAATTGAAGGCCCCCTGCCTGTTCAGGGCAGGGGGTTGACGAAGCGCACTATTCTCATGTCTCTGGTTAATAAATAAACTAAATTATTGCGAGATGTCTCCCATTAAGCCATCACATTAATCAGCCATCGTGATACTCTTTAACTCCCTCTTTTTTATCGCAGTATGCCGTGCGGGCACCGATAAGCCGCCGATTTGCATTGCTGCCACAATAGACAGAAAAACCGATGAACGAACAAAATTATGCACCCGGGATGCGGGTCGTTATTCGTGACGCAGAGTGGCGTATTCGTCGTGCAGACAACAGTGGTGATGGCGGTCATTTGCTGATTTGTGATGGCATTTCAGAACTGGTACGCGGTAAAGAAGGCCTGTTTCTGACAGGGTTGGAAGAAAATATTGAAATCCTGGATCCGGCAAAAACGAAACTAGTAGAGGATGACTCCGCCAACTATCAGGCATCGCAACTTTATATCGAAAGCCAGCTTCGCCAGCGAGTGCCGACAGATAATTTGGTCCACTTCGGCCATAACGCGGCGATGGATTCGATGCCTTTCCAGCTTGATCCAACGCTAATGGCGCTGGCGCAGCCACGCCAACGTATATTGATTGCTGATGCGGTCGGTCTGGGTAAAACGCTCGAAGCGGGTATTCTGGTTTCTGAATTAATCCGTCGTGGCCGTGGTAAACGTATTCTGGTGCTGGCGGTTAAATCGATGCTGACCCAGTTTCAGAAAGAATTCTGGAGCCGTTTTGCTATTCCTCTTACCCGTCTTGATTCTGCAGGTTTGCAAAAAGTACGCAACCGTATCCCCACGAACCACAACCCGTTTCACTATTTCGATAAAACGATTATTTCCATCGATACCCTGAAACAAGACATTGAATACCGTCACCATCTGGAAAATGCCTGGTGGGACATTATCGTGATTGATGAAGCGCATAACGTCGCCGAGCGTGGCACTAGTTCATTACGTAGCAAACTGGCGAAATTGTTGGCCGGGCGTAGCGATACGTTAATTATGCTCTCTGCGACCCCTCACGATGGTAAAGCTGAAAGTTTTGCCAGCCTGATGAACATGCTTGATCCCACGGCAATTGCGAATCCTAAAGAGTATGAGTACGCAGATTTCGCCGATAAAAATTTGGTTGTGCGTCGCTTTAAGAAAGACGTCAAAGATCAAATGGCTGGCGAATTCCCGGAGCGAGAAATCAAGGCCTTGAAACGAGACGCGACCTCTGCAGAAGAAGAAGTGTATCGCCGTCTGCTTGAAAGTAAATTCCGCGATGATGACGATGAAGATGCTTCTGCCAACAAAGGTCATCTGTTTAAAATCACGCTGGAGAAAGCCTTATTCTCAAGCCCTATGGCTTGTGCCAGCGTCGTTGCGAACCGTTTAAAGCGCCTGGAAAGCCGTAAAGAAGTTAATAGCCAGAGCCAAATTAACGAACTGCATTCTCTACTGCTGGCTTTGAGTAATGTTGATGCCAGTCAGTTCAGCAAATACCAGCTATTGCTGGAAACCATCCGCAACGATCTCAAATGGAAAGCGAATAATACTGACGACCGTCTGGTGATCTTTACCGAGAGTATTAAGACGCTGGAGTTTTTACACCAGCAACTGCTTGCAGACCTCAAAATAAAACCAGAGCAAGTCGCCACACTGCGTGGCGACCAGGGCGACACTGTGCTGATGGAAACCGTTGAAGCCTTCGGTAAGCAACAGTCACCATTGCGTTTGCTGATCTGTTCGGATGTGGCATCGGAAGGTATCAACTTGCACCACCTGAGCCACAAAATGGTTCACTTCGATATTCCCTGGTCGTTGATGGTATTCCAGCAACGTAACGGGCGTATCGACCGCTACGGCCAAAAGCACGTTCCACAAATTCGTTACCTGTTAACTGAGGCGAATGAGCCGCAAATCAATGGCGATATGCGTGTTCTGGAAGTGCTGATCAACAAAGATGAGCAAGCGCAGAAGAATATCGGCGACAGTTCAGAATTCACGGGTAAGTTTACCCAGGAGGAGGAAGAAGAGCAGGTCGCAGGTTATATGATGCAAGGTAGCGATAACGGTGCCAGCCTCTTTGATGAGCTATTGAACAGTAACGTCGGTGAAAGTGCTGAACACGATTTATTCAGCGAACTGAGTAATGTGGTTTCCGACGACATTCAGTCACTAACGGCCACTGATACCAGCCTCTTCGCTGATGAACAAACCTACTGTGAAAAAGCCCTGGGTTATCTGAAGGCCAGTGGCCAACGTATTCAATACGAAACCTTGCCTGATAACACCTTGTCGCTGGTGGCCCCGGAAGAGTTGCGCCGACGATTTAATCAGCTTCCTCCAGAAATCACCCCGGAAAATGGCCAGCTTTACCTAAGCCAGGATAAAAAAGTCATCACTGATTCCATTATCCGTTCCCGTGGGGAGCAACACGCCTGGCCAGATATTCATTATCTCTGGCAAATCAACCCAGTGGTGCAGTGGTTAGATGACAAAATGCAGTCTGCCTTTGGTCGCCATCAAGCACCCGTGATTCGCCTGCCGCATCTATTTTCGCCAGATGAAGACCATTTTATTCTTTCGGGTTTATTCCCGAATCGTAAATCCCACCCGATGGTGAATTCATGGCTGGTGGTGAGTTTTAATCTTGACCAGCTAACCGGGAGTTTGCCGTTTGCTGAATTCCTGGCAAACAATCCACAGCTTGGCAAAAAGCTAACCAATGCCGGTGGCGAGCAACGTAACCATCAGCGCCAACAGCAGCTACTGGAAAAAGCGATTGATCATGCACGCGATGTTTTTGCACACGATCGTCAGGCATTTGAAGACAAAATTAACCAACAGCTCAATGAACATCTGGAAAAACTGGATGTACTCAGAAAACGCCAAATAGGCCAGCTGGAGCTGGATTTTGCCGAAAATAAACAGCAAGAGTCAGTTAAACAAAACCGTAAAGAGCAGCGCCAACGTGAAATTGAACACAACTTTAACAGCTATATCGAATGGATTGAGGACACGATGACCACAGAAAAAGAACCCTACATTCAGGTCATTGCTGTTATCACCGGAGCGGAGGGTTAATCATGGCGTTGGTCGGTATTAATAACGAAAACGAATTTTACTCCAACCATTATCTGGGCGAAGTATTTACCAGCGATATCCGCGAAGCTCTGGAGCCGTGGAACGAACAGGAAAATGCCGCTCGTGAAGTAGAGCGTGCTGCCAGAGAACAGGGCGAAGCGTTTACGCCGGGCTACCGGGCGCCCTGGAATCAGCTAAATAGCCTGGCAACAACCTTCTTCCGCCAGTTAGCTGAACAGGAAAAACAGCGCCAGATCCCGCAACGTCTGGCGGATCAACGCAGCCGCTGGCAGCCACTGTTACAAGCTTTGGGATACGAACTGAACCCGCAAATTCAGATACTGGAGGACGGTTATCCTCTTCCTGTACTGGCGCGTTATAACAGCGTGGATGGCAGCCCGTGGTTATGGATTGTTGAAGCCCACGATGTGGAAGAGGGCACTCTCGATCCACTGGCGTTATCCTTGCTGAAGGCTCAGTTCCCGGCTGATGTAGATAAAAAGCACCGTGATAATCTGCGTAAAAATGCCCGGGGTGAATACCGTTCCTGGCAGGATCTGATTTCGACAGAAGTCTTCACCCAGCCAGAACCACCACGTTTTGTCTTGCTGCTTGGCAACCGCCAGTTGCTGCTGCTGGACCGCACCAAGTGGGCGCAAAACCGCCTGCTACGTTTTGATTTCGAAGAAATTTTAAGCCGCCGCGAAACGGAAACGCTGAAAGCGACGGCGGTGTTACTGCACAAAGATTCGCTCATGCCTGGCAGCGGCGCACCTTATCTCGATTCATTGGATGACAATTCCCACAAACATGCGTTTGGTGTGTCCGAAGATCTGAAATATGCGCTGCGTGAAAGTATCGAACTACTCGGCAACGAAGCGATGCGTTACCTCATCGAACGCGGGCTGGCGAACTATACGGGTAACCGTGCCGTTAACCCGGAAGATCTCAGCCGCGAATGCCTGCGCTATATGTATCGCCTGCTGTTCCTGTTCTATATCGAAGCTCGCCCGGAACTGGGTTATGCGCCAATGCAGGCGCGGACCTATCTGCAAGGTTACAGCCTGGAAACTCTGCGTGACCTGGAAATGATCCCGCTTACCAGCGAAGAGGACAGAAATGGCCGTTACCTGCATGACAGCCTGAATATGCTGTTTAAGCTGGTGCGTGAGGGTTACAAAGGCGGCGAGAAGATCCAGAGCGACTGGATCAGCGGTGAACAAATCAGTGTTCACAGCAACCAGTTCAAAATCCCTCGTCTTGAAAGCCATCTTTTTGCGGCAGAAAACACGCCCTATTTGAACCGTGTTGTGTTCCGCAACGAAACACTGCAACAGGTTATTCAGGCGATGTCCCTTAGCCGTCCAGGCAAGGGGCGTTTTGCGCGTCGTGGGCGTATTTCTTATCGCCAGTTAGGGATTAACCAGTTAGGTGCGGTGTATGAAGCGCTGCTCTCTTATCGTGGATTCTTTGCCAGCCACGATCTCTATGAAGTGAAAAAAGCTGGGGAAGAGTTCAACGAACTGGAAACCGGCTACTTCGTCAGTGCCGATGAGATAACGAAATACCACGATGACGAAAAGGTTTACGAGAAAGACGGCAGCCTGCGTATTCACCGTCGGGGCAGCTTTATCTATCGCATGGCCGGTCGTGACCGAGAGAAATCGGCGTCTTACTACACCCCAGAAGTGCTCACCCGCTCGTTAGTTAAATACGCGCTCAAAGAACTGTTTAAAGAGCAAATTGAGCCGATAGCCGATCCCCACGCCAAAGCCGATGCCATTTTAAAACTCACCGTTTGTGAACCCGCAATGGGAAGTGCAGCGTTCCTTAATGAAGCCATTAACCAGTTAGCAGAAGCTTATCTGTTCCATAAACAGCAGGCTGAAGGGCGACGCATTCCACAGGATCAGTACACCCAGGAATTACAACGGGTGAAAATGTACATTGCAGATAACAATGTCTTCGGTGTGGACTTAAACCCGGTAGCGGTTGAACTGGCAGAAGTCTCCCTGTGGTTGAACGCCATTAGCGGTGACACCTTTGTGCCGTGGTTCGGTTACCAGCTGCACTGCGGTAACTCACTGGTTGGTACCCGTCGTCAGGTTTTCAATAAAAGCGAACTGACCTACAAAAAGGCTAAAGATCCGAGCTGGCTAAACAGCGAACCTACTGAACTGGCAATGAATACGCCGCGTGAGGAAAAGCAGATTTTCCACTTCCTGCTGCCAGACAGCGGCATGGCAAACTACAGCGATAAAACGGTTAAGCAGCGTTACCCGGACGATTACAAGCTGTTAGATGCCTGGCGAAAAGCGTTTACCGCAAGCTTTGAGCCTCATGAAATTAATGACTTGCAGCGTATCAGCAGCAAAGTAGAAACGTTGTGGAGTGCGTATCGCCAGCAGCTTAAAGCTGAACGCGAAGCCACCGCTGATGGTTATGCCGTCTGGCCATTGCCAGCCGATGCACAGCTGCACTCCAGCATGCGCAGCAAGGACGAGACGTTCAGTAAACGCCATCAGGACAATAGCGACTATCAAAAACTGCGCTGGGTAATGGATTACTGGTGTGCGCTGTGGTTCTGGCCGATTGATAAAGCGGATGAACTACCGGATCGCAGTGCCTGGATGTTTGATCTGGAAACCCTGCTCGACGGCATTGTGATAACGGAAGAAGTCACCGCTGCCGAGTCAAACATCATGGCCGGTTTGTTTGACGAAGAGGAAAACATCCGGGAAGAAGCATCGTTGTTCTCCGGTACGGGTCGTTTGAAAACCGATGTGCTGTTCCGCCATTTACCGCGCCTGAAAGTGGTTGATGCTTTGCGCAAACAACACCGCTTCTTCCATTGGGACTTAGAGTTCAGCGATCTGTTTGCTGAACGCGGCGGTTTTGACCTGATGCTAGGTAACCCGCCGTGGCTGAAAGTGGAATGGCAGGAAGCGGGCGTGCTGGGTGACTTCGAGCCAGAGTTTGTGCTGCGTAAACTGAGTGCATCGAAACTGGTAACGCTACGCGAGCAAACCTTTAATCACATCCCTGAATTGGAAGCTGCCTGGCGCAGTGAATACGAAGGTTGTGAAGGGATGCAGAACTTCCTTAATGCGCAGCAGAACTACCCTGTGCTGCGTGGTGTGCAGACCAACCTGTATAAATGTTTCTTGCCGCAGGCGTGGCGTTTAGGGGCAGAAAAAGGTGTGGCAGGGTTCCTGCACCCTGAAGGGATTTATGACGATCCGAAAGGCGGGCAGTTGCGTGCTGCTGTGTATCCGAGGCTAAGAGCGCATTTTCAATTTATTAATGAAACGAAACTCTTCTCTGAAGTCCATAACCAGACATTGTTTAGTATTAATGTCTACGGCCCGTTTTGTTTTAGCCCTGAATTTTCTCATGTGTCGAATTTATTTATTCCTCAAACAATTGATGCAAGCTTTGAACATAAGGGTGAAGGTATTGTCCCTGGTATCAAAGAAGAAAGTGAAATTGATGGAAAAGTAAAGGTTAAGTGGAACTTCCAGGGGCATAAGGAACGGGTACTAAACATTGATCAAAAGCAATTAGATCTTTTCTCTCGTCTCTATGATTCAGCTGGAACTCCTGCATTAGAAGCTCGCCTGCCTGCTTTACATGCAACACAACTTGTTGCAGTACTTGAGAAGTTTGCTGATCAGCCGAAGCGTTTGGGAGATTTGCAGGACGAATATTATTCGACTGTAATGTTTGATGAAACCTACGCTCAACGTGATGGTACAACCAAGCGGCAAACACAGTTTCCAGAAGATGCCTCACAATGGGTTTTATCTGGTCCGCACTTTTTTGTTGGCAATCCATTCTACAATACGCCAAAAGCAGTCTGTGATACCAATAAAGCATATGACAATCTCGATCTGCTGACTCTGCCAGACGACTATTTGCCACGCACTAACTATATTCCAGCATGTGATGCGCAGGAATATGCCAAACGCACGCCGCGAGTAATTTGGACAGAGCCGGGCGAAGATGAGCCGAGAAAGGTGACGGATTATTATCGTTTTGTGAATAGACGAATGTTTGGAGGTTCATCGGAGCGTTCGATGATATCTGCTATCGTTCCTAAAAATGTTGCACATATACACCCTGTACTCTCTACTACATTCAAAAATATAAATAACTTGGTTAGTTTCTCTGCATTTTGCCATTCAGTTGTTGCTGATTTCTTTCTGAAAACGACAGGACGCTCAGATGTTTATGAATCTACATTGCGTGGATTTCCTTACATAGAATTACCATCAGCTAATTTGAGGGCTCTAACACTCAATGGCCTCGTACATGAGTATTCTGAACTCTGGCAATCAAGCTATACCCCTGACTTCAACACCCAACATTGGAGCCGCAATCTCCCGCAGCTTCCACAGGATTTCTTCACCAATCTGACTCCTGAATGGCAGCGCAACTGTGCGCTACGTACTGATTACAGCCGTCGTCAGGCGCTGGTGGAAATCGACGTGCTTGTCGCTCAGGCCTTAGGTTTAACACTCGAAGAGTTGCTGACTATCTACCGCGTACAATTCCCAGTGATGCGTCAGTACGAAGCCGATACCTGGTACGATCAAATCGGCCGCATTATCTTCACCCCAAGTAAAGGGCTGGTGGGCGTAGGCCTGCCGCGCACCGCGCGTAAAGCTGATTTGAAAAATGGTTATGCGTTCTCGGTGGATAGCCCGGACTGGAAGGGCGGAGATAGCGAGGAATTGGCTATCGGCTGGGACGATGTTAAACACCTGCAAACCGGCACTGTCAGCGTCACTTTTGATGACTACACCCGCAGCGATGAAGGCGAGCGCCGCACCGTGACCTGGCAGGCACCGTTTATCAAACCAGACCGCGAAGACGACTATAAAGTCGCCTGGGCTTTCTTTGAAAATGACAAGGAGAGCATCTGATGCTGCCTTCCGTTGTCAGTCGGCAGGTTGCCGACAGCGTAGCCGAGTTTTTACGCGCGGCCTTTCCGCTCAATAGCCCGCTCTTCAATGGTGAAGAGAACGAAGATATCAATATGCTGGAGGCATTTCTGCGCCAGCCGGAAGCGTTATTGAAAGGGCCGTATCTCTCCGCTCAGCTGCCGTTTCGTAAAAGTACCTTGCCGCTGGATTTCTTCCCCAATCTGTCGCTGCCGTTCCCGCCGCATGCCCATCAGGCGCAGGCTTTTGAACGGTTGGGAAATGATGAGCCGCAGCCAACGCTGGTGGCAACCGGCACGGGTTCCGGTAAGACAGAATGCTTTATGTTCCCGCTGCTTAACTATTGTGCTGGAACACCGGGTGTCGGGGTGAAAGCGATAGTCATTTACCCGATGAACGCCCTGGCAACCGATCAGGCTAGCCGCTTTGCTCAAACTATCAGTGGCGACCCTCGCCTGCACGGTAAAGTCACTGTCGGTTTGTTTGTGGGTGATAGCGAAGAACACCCCAGCAAAAAAATGTCCGCTGATAAGGTGATTACCTGTAAGCATACGCTGCGCGACAGTCCGCCAGATATCCTGCTGACTAACTATAAAATGCTCGATTACCTGCTGATGCGCCCCGGCGACCAAAAGCTATGGCGGCACAATAAGCCCGGGATGTTGCGCTATTTGGTAGTGGATGAACTGCATACTTTTGATGGTGCGCAGGGTTCCGATTTGGCCTGTTTGGTGCGCCGCCTTAAATACCATGTTGGCGTAGATAACGGACGTTTTGCTTGTGTTGGCACCTCCGCAACCGTCGGTGATGAACTGGGGCAATTGCTGGACTACGCGCAAACTATTTTTGATCAGCCGTTCACCGATGCTGCCGTGATCCGTGAAGATCGTTACAGCGCCGCCGAGTACCTGCAAGGCTTTGAAATAACTCACAGCCAGTACCCAGCGCCAGAAGATAAAAGGGTGCTTGAACCTCATCGTTATGCCACGCCGGTTGATTATCTAAACGGGCAAATTCCTCTCTGGTTCCCGGAAAGCACGCTGCACCTTCCGCAGGATCTGGAAGACGATAACGGGCGTGAAAAACGCGTAGCGCTCGGTGAAATGCTACGTCGTCACAGCGTGTTGCATGTGTTACTGCGTGATTTACAGGGCGGTATTCTTTCCGAACAGCAGTGCCTTGAAAACCTACAGGTCATGCTTGCTGAAAGCCCGGAACACGCCGCTCTGGTTTTGCAAAGTATTTTGGCGCTGATTGCTCAGGCAAGGCTGGAAGTACCGGAAAACCCAGGTGACCATCAGCAGCGAATTGCAGCAGGTAAACCACGCCCGGTCTTACCCTTTGTACAGCTGCGTTCACAATTATGGTTACGTGAAATGCGCCGCCTGGTGGCCAGCGTTTCAAAAACACCGCAACTGGTTTTTGCCGATGACCTGACTGTTGAAGACAGAGAACATCACCTGCCGGTCATCCACTGTCGTGACTGCCATGCCACTGGTTGGGCGAGTATGCGCCACGGGCAAAATGTGCAGCTGGAAACTGATCTTGATGGGATTTATCGCCAGTTCTTTGAAAAGGGCCGCTCGATTGTGCTGGCCTTCCCGGATAAGAATGAAAAAGCCGTCAGCGGTATGCATCAAAAATTATGCCCGGCTTGCCTGAAGCTTAATAAGCAATCCAACGTGCAGTGTGGGCACTGTGGGTATAGCGAAATGGTGCGGGTACTGATCCCTGACATGCTCAAAGAGCGCAAAGACCAGCTTGAGTTCGCCAACGAATGCCCTTATTGCAACAGCAAAAATGGCATCTCGATCCTCGGTTCTAGAGCGGCTAGCTTATCGGCGGTGATGATCCATCAGCTCTATGGCAGTAAGTTTAACGAACATAAAAAGCTGATCACTTTTTCAGACTCCGTACAAGACGCAGCCCACCGCGCAAGTTTCTTTACTGCCCGCACGTGGCCATTAATGGTGCGTGGGCAGATTGCCCGTTTACTCAATGTCGGTGAAACCTTACGGCTTGACGAATTCGCCCAGAAGGTTTGCCAGCAAACACGTGAGACCTCGGCCGATGACGCACATTTTGTAGCGAATTTCATCGCGCCAAATATGCAATGGCTAAACGATTATCAGACGTTAAAAATCGAAGGTCAGCTGACCGAAAACTCGGATCTGCCGGAGCTGGTCCGGTTACGTCTCGACTGGGAAGTGTGGAGCGAATTTACCCTTCGCGCCAGTATCGGGCGAACATTGGAAACCACCAGTTTTGCTGCTACGGGCATAGATACTGAACGCCTTAATCCTGCGATTAAAGCATTGCATCAGCAGCTTTGCGAAGAGTTGGGTGACCTGATGAACGGCGTGACGGTTGAGCAAGTCACACATCTGGCCTTAGGGATTTTGTGGTATCAGCGCCATGCTGGTGCGGTGATGCATCCGGCATTTGAAAGCTATCGCCGAGATGGTTCGACCTTTATGATGACGCAAAAAGAGCGTACATCACGCTACATGCCATCTATCGGCCCAAAAACGCGTAAACCTGTTTACGCCTCATTTGAAAAAATCACCGGCTTCCACCGTCTTATCGGATCTAAGGACAACCCAAGCTGGTATCAGCGTTGGTTAACGCGCTCATTAAACAGCGGCGATAATATTTTCATCAGTAGTATTTCGGAAACGATATTGCGGCTGCTTTATACGGCGCTGCAACGTGCAGGAATTGTGACATCTTTCGATACCAAAGGCCGTGAAGCCTGGGGATTGAGTACTTCGGCACTGGTCGTCAGCCGCGATGTCAGCCAGCTCAACTGCACGTGCTGCCGGGAAATCGTTCGCGCGCCATCCGAACAGGCGTGGCTTTGGGAAAATGCCCCCTGTATGTCACTGCGCTGTGATGAAGGTCGCTACCAGATTACTGATAGCAAGCCGACGCTGCGTTGGGACAATATGGATATTGCCCGTGTCATGGGAGCTGAGCATACCGGCTTACTTACCCGTGAAGATCGCGAGGCGACGGAAAAATCGTTCTATCGCGGCACTAAGCCCTGGAACATCAATTTATTATCAGCGACGCCTACGCTGGAGATGGGTATTGATGTTGGCGATCTTTCTTCGGTTTTGCTTTGTTCAGTGCCCCCGGCTCAGGCTAACTATTTACAGCGTATCGGACGTGCCGGTCGTAAAGACGGCAATGCATTAAACATTACTGTTGCCGAAGGGAACCCACACGATCAGTTCTTTTTTGAAGAACCGCTGGAGATGATGCAGGGGCAGGTTCAGGCTCCCGGTGTATTTCTCAATGCAGTGGCGATTCTCGAACGACAACTCGCCGCGTTCTGCCTGGATAACTGGGTAAAAACCGGTGTGCCAGGTTCCGCCATCAGTAAAAACGTGAAGCAGATGCTCGATGAATTGGATACTGGCCGTAAGGGCGGTTTCCCATACAATTTCCTGCGCTATGTGCAGGAACATCGTGTGGCGATTGCTGAACGTTTTGCCGGGATTTTCCCGCAACTGGAAGCTGATACCCTGCTGCAACTGACCCATTACCTCACCGGTGAGCAAAATTATCGTTCGCTTGAACAAAGAATAGATACTGCACTGGCGCAATTACTCGAAGATCGCAAGTCATTACGTGCACGTATTGATAAATTGAAATACAGCATCGAGAAGTTGAGGGCGGCGCCTCAGGATCAAAATTACGAAGCTGATTTGCGTGAACTGACTTCTGAGCGTTCAGCATTGCAGTCACTGATTCGTCAAATAAACGACAAGCAGACCCTGAACTTCCTCACTGATGAAGGCTTGCTGCCGAACTATGCTTTCCCGGAAGCCGGCGTGACTTTACGTTCTGTTTTGTGGAGGCGTAAAGAAGGGGGGCAAGAACGTGAATTCCAGAATACAACCTACGAGTATGAACGCCCTGCCGCCACAGCACTGGCTGAGCTAGCCCCCTTGAATAACTTTTATGCGGGTGGGCATAAAGTAGAGATCGAACAAATCGATCTTAACGTCTCGAAGCCTGAAAACTGGCGGATATGTAGCCACTGCAACTACAGCGAAAATATCGATCAAACGGGTGACCAGCATAAGTACTGTCCAAAATGTGGCACGCCTGTTTGGGCTGATGCAGGGCAGAAAACGACCTTACTGAAATTGCGTCAGGTCTATGCTCGTGCCAGTGCACGCGATAGCCAAATCAGCGATGAAAGTGATAGCCGCGAACCGACTTTCTTCCAGCGGCAGTTACTGGTGAGTTATGAACCTCAGGATGTCACGGCGGCCTATGCCATTGACGAAGGCGAAGTCCCGTTTGGCTTTGAGTTCTTGAGTAAAGTGACTCTGCGCGATATTAACTTCGGCAAGATGGCTGATGATGCCAGCGAGTTGATGATTGCGGGTGACAAAAAGCGACGTACTGGTTTCCAGGTTTGCCTAAGTTGTGGAATGGTTAAACGCCCGCGTAACAATGATCCGCGGCGAGATCATGATCTGAGCTGTAAATACCGCAGTGAGCCAGAAAAAGCGAAGTTTGAAGATTATCTCTATCTTTATCGCCAGCTGGAATCTGAAGCGCTGCGTATTTTATTGCCAGTAACCAGTTACAGTAATGACCGTATTGTTGAGTCGTCACTTGCTGCTGCCATCCAACTTGGGTTGAAACATTACTTTAAGGGGAATGTTGATCACCTGAAGGGGATTGTGTATCGCGAACCTGAAAACGAGGGTGAATCGTGGCGGCAATATCTGGTCATCTACGATACGGTGCCAGGAGGAACGGGCTCTCTAAAAGAGCTGATGAGAACGCCAGACAACCTGCTGAAACTGTTGCAGCAGGCCTATCAGGCATTAGTGGAATGTAGCTGTAATCACGATACCAGCAAAGATGGCTGTTACCGTTGTGTATACGCCTATCGTGACCGTGGGCGCATGAAGTTTGTTTCACGTGACCAGTCACGCGTACTGTTGGCGCAAATTCTTAAAGCCAGCGATAAAATCCGCCAAATTAAAACTATCAATAGTATTTCGCTCGACGCAATGATGGGGTCTGAGCTTGAGAAGCGATTTATCAGCTGCTTGCAGGAGCAAAAAAGCCTGGTTGTTAGCCGCAGCTACGCGCACCAAAGCGCAGGCTGGGTTATCAACACCCGAGCGGAGTCTTCGTCCAGTTGGCATTTAAAAGCACAGGTAGATTTAGGGGTTAAAGAGGGGGTGGGTATTCCATCACGCCCTGATTTTGTTCTTTACCCTATTGCGCAACCAGCAGATATAAAGCCAATCGCGATTTTCCTCGATGGCTATGCCTTCCATAAAGACACAGTTTTTGATGACGTTCAGAAACGGCAAGCGATCAAAGATAGCGGGAATTACCACGTCTGGACTATTGGTTGGCGTGATCTTAATGAGGCTGGGTGTAAGCATCTGCAGGATGTACTTGGTCTTGGGCATAATCCGGCAATGAAACAGCCTACGATTTATAACCGATTCCATGATGTCAATTTTGTGACCTTGCATACTTCGGTACAAGACAGGAACAGCTTCGATTTGTTACTTGATTATCTGACTGAGCCTGAGCAAAAAACCACGCTTTGGAAAAAGCTGGCTGCTGCACATGCCTGGGTATGGCTGGACGTTAAGCGTTCGCAAGAGCCAGGTGCCCAGCAAAAATATGCTTATGAAATGCAGGAAAATGCCTCACCTGTACGTCAGAAGCAGATTTTACCCGACGAACCTTTTGTTTTTGGCGGGCTACTGGACAGTTGCGGTTCATCTCAACAATTTATTGAGTTGGCATCAGTACTGCTTCAGAGCTATCTCAAGACTACGCCAACAGCGGATCAGCTGTGTGAGGCATTACGACTTCATCTCTGCTTTGATGACCGCCATTCAGAAGATAGCGGTTATGAAGCTGGATTTTATGGTTTCTGGCGCCTGGTGAATCTGCTGCAATTTTTGCCTGATATGTCGTTTACCAGTCGTAAAGCAATACATCAGCCGCAAGAAAAATTAGTCGTTTTGCCGATAGAAGCAGCTCAAGAAGTGCAGTCAGATGCCAGTTGGGCAGAAATTATTGAGTTTGAATTACTCACCAGTGAAGAAATTGCTTTGCTTCAGGCTCATGACCTTGGAGCGCCTGTTCCTGGCTACGCCTTACAAAACGATCTGGGTGAGATTATTGCAGAAGCCGATCTTGCCTGGCCTGAACGGAAACAGGTCATCATTTTCGAAGATGAGAACTTCGCTTCTCATTTCATAACACATGGCTGGCAGGTCGCTTTAGGCCCAATCAGCGAAGAAACCTTACAACATCTGTCAGGAGGTGATAAATGACGGTTCAGTCGCCAAAAGTGGCACTTTCTGATGGCTTTTTGGGGGCGTTTGCTCGTATCCCAAAAGCGCAGCAGAAGAAAGTTCAGGAGTTTATTTCTAAGTTTCGTCAGGACCCGACCAGTAACGGGCTGAACTACGAAAAGATTCACGATGCCCGAAGTGCCAATGTTCATTCGGTACGCATTGATCAAACATACCGCGGTATTGTGCTTAAACCGGAACAAGGCGCGATATATATGCTGATGTGGGTGGACAAGCATGATGAGGCCTATGATTGGGCCCGCCGTCATGATTGTTCAATCCACCCATTAACGGGGGCGATTCAGGTTATTGATATCAGTTATATCAAGTCTGTACCTGAGCCTGTTGCACCAGATAAGCCTAAGTTATTTGCTGCATATACAGCCGATCAGATCCTGACACTAGGTGTTCCTCCTGTATTTATCGATCAGGTCATGGCCCTGACGGATATGGATGGACTTAACCAACTCGAAAGCGTGATGCCTGCGGAGGCCTGGGAGCCACTTCATTGGTTGTCTGAAGGATTGGATTACCAAGAGGTTCTGGAAGAGTTTAACGACCGCAAAGATGTACCTGTCGATACTAACGACTTCATCGAAGCTATTGAACGCAGTAAGCGTCGATTCCATGTAGTGGAAAATGAGCAAGAGCTGCTACAAATGCTTAATGCGCCGTTAGAAAAATGGCGAATTTTCTTACATCCAAGCCAGCGTAAATTGGTAGAAAACCCGGCAAATGGCCCTGTTCGTGTATTGGGTGGAGCAGGTACAGGGAAAACAGTAGTCGCTATGCATCGTGCAAGATGGTTGGCTCAACGCCTGGTTGATCAACCGGGCAAGAAAATTCTGTTTACGACGTTTACACGCAACCTTGCTGCAGATATTCGTGCCAATTTACAGCGTCTTTGTACTCGCGAAGAAATGGCACGCATCGAAGTTATTAATATTGATGCCTGGATGAGTGAGCAACTTAAACGCCATGGTTATGATTTCCGTGTAGTTTATGAAAGCGATGAAGGCCGTCGCAAATGCTGGAATTATGCTTTGCAGCAAACCCCAGCAGAGCTCGGTTTATCTGATAATTTTTACGCGGAAGAATGGGCTCGGGTAGTGCAACCCAATGCGGTCTACAGTCGTGAAGACTACCTTAAAGTGAGTCGGCTAGGGCGCGGAACCGCATTGTCGCGTATTCAGCGAGCCAAAATATGGCCTGTATTTGAAGAGTTTCGTTCCCAAATGGCACGCGCTAAATTGCGTGAAATGGGGGATGCGATGCATGAAGCGATTGTCCTGTTTAAAGAAAAACAGGTTCAGTTACCTTACAGCAGCATTGTGGTCGATGAAGCCCAGGATATTGGTGCTCCTGCCTTTACTCTAATTCGTAGTCTGGTACCTGAGTCACCTAATGATCTGTTTATTGTCGGTGATGGGCATCAGAGGATCTATCGCAATAAGGTTGTCCTGGGGCAATGTGGCATTAATGTCCGTGGCCGCCGAAGTAAGAAACTAAAAATTAACTACCGTACAACCGAAGAAACTCGTCGGTTTGCCGTTGGGTTGTTGACTGGAGTTAAGGTAGATAACCTGGATGGTGAAGCAGATGCCAGCAATGATTATTTATCATTGCTGCACGGTGACCAACCGACCATAACTCATGCTACCGATTTCAAAGAAGAAGCTAGCACCATCGTTAAACAAATTCAGGCGCTACTGGCTAACAATGTGCGCTCCCAGGATATTTGTATAACGGCCCGTACCAAGCACACCTATGACCGTTATGCTTCTGCGTTAGATGATGCTGGAATTGAAACTTATTCTTTAGGCCAGGACAGCGGTGATACTGATCAACGTTCTGGGGTGCGTATGGCAACGATGCATCGCATCAAAGGACTTGAGTTCCAGTATGTCTTCCTTGCCGGGATTAACGATGGTGTTGTACCTGAGGTGAAAGCCATCACTTCAGATGATCCTGTAGAGAAACGTGATGCGTTGTTCAATGAACGAGCATTGCTTCACGTGGCAGCAACGCGTGCAGTAAAAGGATTATTTGTTTCATCATACGGTAAACCTAGTTTCTTACTGGAGCCTGAAAGCGAGTAATACAACCAGATATCCAGAGGTTACAGCTTCTGGTTATCTGCATTTTATCTCTCATTAATATCGGCCACTGATTTGCTGATTTGGTAAGGATTAGAAAATCAAGTGGCACATGGAAGGGCTTTCGCAGTGCACAAATTGCGTGTTGTTAGCCCTGTGGGCATAAAGGACTGACGCAACGAAATGTACATAGAAAAATTTCTGACTGAATACGATGACTCGCTAACAGGTGAATTGAATGTTGATCCGCTTGGGCAATTAGTCATCTGGTCGTCCTGGGGGCAGGACATCTTTCATAGCCGTATTACTTCTATCGCAAATGATGTGCGGCAATACACGCTGAATCTGATGCATCACAGCGTACTTCGCCAGCTGCTGGCAGATGACAAGCAGCAAACTGCTGGCGCGATGAAAAGCCTCTATCATAAAAAGCAGGCGCGCGAGTTCAGCGCAGCCTGTCTGATCCATCTTGAAAATATCTATATCTACGCCATGCTGGCGGCTGAAAAAAGGGGCGTCACGCTCACCGGTGTGCAGGGTATCAATAAAGCCCGGCCAAGATGGAATGCCGCAGAAAAAAATCCTCAGTTGCATTTTGGTCATGAGAAGCGCAGTGAGCTGCTGACCAATCAGATTGCGCTTGGCACCAATGGGCGCTACAAATCGCCAATGATGAATATGCAGTTTTTCACGACTGATTACCGCTACGATCTGCCGGGTAATAAGCCTGTGTGGCAGGCAGCAGAGGCATTTATCCAGCATGTGCCAGAGCTGAATAAATTACGTGAAGCGGCTCTGACCCACTTACAGTCACTAATGCAGGTATCACATAAGCGCGATCTCAGCCCAGTTTACGAAGACATTCCTGCCAGCCTTAAAAAGGCTTATGTGACGGCATCGGTAAGTGTCAAGATAGTTGGCACCCCCGGTTAATTTAGGCTGCCTGTTTTCCCCGCTCTGGATTCAGCATTACCTCGCCTATCGGTTGCCAGTTCCGTGTCCTGCCGGACCAACGCTCAGGGCGT
>NZ_CACSIS010000045.1:0-31180 GCF_902705905.1 Klebsiella sp. 18074
ATCGGTCATCGGCTCATTACGGAAAAAGGCCATTGCCACGACCATCCAGATAACCATATCTCCCGGCAGGCGACGACGGCGAACGGTTGCATGCTCAGAGAGGGTCAGGCAGTGTTGTACCACTCAGCAGGAAGATGTTCCGCAAACATCTGCGCTGAAGGCGGTGGCATAAGGGGTGGTCGCTGAAATCGAGTAGATCATTGAGAAGTGGCATAAGAAAACGGCTCCCTGTAGTGGAAGCCGTTATAGTGCCGCAGTTTAAGGATCGGCATTGCGGGCTTTTTTATTTACTTCGCCAGACCTAATCTCGGGATTTCAATCGCCGGACAGCGGTCCATCACCACGTTTAGCCCTGCCTCTCGTGCCAGAACAGCCGCCTGCTCGTTAATCACGCCTAGCTGCAGCCACAGCGTTTTCGCACCGATGGCAATGGCCTCCTGAGCGACGCCCAGCGCCGCATCGGAGTTGCGAAAGACGTCGACCATATCCACTTTTTCCGCAACATCAGCCAGCGTTGCGTAGCCCTGTTGCCCCATGAGCGTTTTACCCGCCACCTTCGGTGAAACCGGGATCACGTGATACCCCTGCTCCAGCAGATACTTCATCACCCGATAGCTTGGGCGGTCCGGTTTGTCACTGGCTCCCACCAGCGCAATCGTCCGTGTTGAGGTCAGAATGCCTGCGATATCGTTCTCTTTCATTTTATCCTCCCGCTATTTAGCCCAAGTGTAAGCTAATCCAGGCTAACCGGCCATCTGCCCTGACTCGCGGCTACGTCAAAATTTTTCACCCTGATGCTTGCAGCAGCAGTCACTTCCAGTAATCTGTCTGCAGGCTAAAATGTGGAATGAAATTATGGAACTGACGACACGTACGCTACCCGCGCGCAAACATATCGCTCTGGTTGCTCACGATCACTGTAAAGATATGCTGATGAAGTGGGTTGCTCGCCATCAGGCGCTGCTGGCTCAACACGAACTCTACGCAACGGGTACCACCGGAAACCTTATCTCGAGGGCAACCGGGCTTGAAGTAAACGCGATGCTGAGCGGCCCGATGGGCGGCGACCAGCAGGTCGGCGCGCTGATTGCAGAGGGGAAAATTGATGTGCTGATTTTCTTCTGGGATCCGCTAAACGCCGTGCCTCACGACCCTGATGTTAAGGCGCTGCTGCGTCTGGCGACGGTATGGAATATTCCCGTTGCGACCAATGCCTCAACCGCCGACTTTATTATCCTGTCGCCGCACTTTGGCGAGCCTCTCGATATTCTGATCCCGGATTATCAGCGTTACCTGGCGGAACGCCTTAAGTAGCCCCTGCTGGCGGCCAGGCCGCCAGCCGTTAAGGTTTTCTTGCTACCGGTACATCCAGCGCTTCCAGCATCTCCACAAACGCAGACGGCCGCTCTTTGTTGAACAGGAGCCAAACGCGAAGACGTGCACGAGTGATGGCAACGTACAGCAAGCGCCGCTCTTCTGCATCGGGAAAATCCTCCGGCTGCGGCAGCAGCGCCTCTTCCATGATCGACTCCCGCGCCGGAGCCGGGAACGCATCATCACCATCCTGAAGCCCAAGGACAATCACGTAATCTGCCTGCTGCCCTTTGCTGGCATGAATCGTCATAAAATCGAGCTGCAGATTCGGCCATCGCGTAGCGGCCTTCTCCAGCGCGGCGGGTTTCAGATGATGGTAACGCGCCAATAGCAGGATCCGCTGATCAGCTTTCACGTAGCCGCTCAGCTTATCGAGCAAATCATCAAGCTTATCGTCCGCCAGCAGCGTAACGGCTTTTTTATCCCCGGCGGTCAGGCTGTTGAGCGGCTTGCTCAACTGGTGCGGGTTCTGTTGAATAAAACCGTTCGCCACTTCACCAATGCGGCCATTAAAGCGGTATGTCGTATCCAGCGCGCAGCAATCCCCTTCGCCAAAATAGTGATTGAAAGCGGTAGTCAACGAAAGCTGAGCACCGCTGAAGCGATAGATTGCCTGCCAGTCGTCGCCGACTGCAAACAGCGTGGTTTGGGTATTCTGCCGGCGCAGCGCGGCCAGCAGTGAGGCCCGTTGCGGCGAAATATCCTGAAATTCATCGACCAGAATATGCTTCCACGGGCTGACAAAACGGCCTTTATCAAGAATATTGATGGCCTGATGGATCAGGCCGGAGAAATCGACCGCACTTTCCTCTTTCAGCGCCGTTTTCCACGCTTTCAACAGCGGTGCCATTAATTTTACGCGCTTAGCAAAAAGCTCGCGTATATCCTCCGGCGCGCCGGCGATCATCTCCGCTTGTGAACCGCCGTGCATACGCATCAGGCTGACCCAGCGATCGAGGCGGCTCGCCATTCGCCGCGCTATTTTTTTGTCCTGCCAGAAATCGGTTTCCGGAACCTGCCAGCCCATCTCTTCTTCCAGCCACTGTCGCCAGCCTTTGGCGTGAGCTTTTTTCTCCCGGCACTGCTGCTGCCAGTTTTTCAGCAGCAGCGCCTGGCGCGCTGGACTGTCGCTCTCAAGCCGACTAATAGACGGTACTTTTTTACTGCCCTGCTGGATGATATGCAGAGCCAGAGAATGAAATGTCCGCGCCGAAATATCTTCGGAGCCCAGCCGCTCGCGAATGCGCTCATCCATCTCCTGCGCCGCCTGACGACCAAACGCCAGCAGCAGGATCTGCTCCGCCGCCGCTTCACCTCTGGTCAGCAGCCATCCGGCACGGGCAACCAGCACCGAGGTCTTGCCGCTGCCGGCGCCAGCAAGAACCAACAGAGAGCGCTCGCCGTTAACTACCGCTCGCGCCTGCGCCGGGTTAAGCGGTGACGACTCCACGCCCGCAAAAAATGCGCCGTATTGCTCGAGCATCGAGGCCGTGAAAGCCTGATTGTGGGCCAGTCGGGCCACCTCGGTATCACCCAGCCAGCTCTGACATTGACGCCACAGCTCGCGGCAGTTGTCGAAAGCGTCAAGCCGGCTGGTCGGTATTGGCAGTCCGGTGAGCGCCCGCCGAATTTTCCCCTGCACCTCGCTGACCTGCTGACGAGTCAGCCACTTGCCCTCTGCGCTGGAGCGGGCGATCTCGGCAAGCTGCTGGCTCAGCACGTCGGCGGCAATGGCGCTCATGTCCGCGCTCCACTGCTGCCATAGCGTATTCAGATGATGAAAGAAACGCTGGGTTTCATTCCATTCGGTACCATGCAAACGCACGACCTTGCCATCCGGGAGCACGAACTCAAGCTCGCCCCAGACCAGCCCACGCCGACAATGAACTGACAATAACTGATTGAAAGGTATAAGATACTCGTGGCTATCGCCGGAAACTTTCACCCCGGCGTTAAGCAGCTGCACCCTATCATAGGGATGCTGCGCCATGCGTTTGCCCAATGTTGTCGCTTTAAGTTCCATATCATGCCGAATTTCAATCAGGTTGGATGTTTTTAAGTTTAACCGCCAGTGACCGGGTGCTCCAGCGTAAAAAACGTTACAATGGCCGGGTCTTATTATCCACAGGAGTGAACGGAGGGTTTATGCGTACCATTCTGAATATTTTGAACTTTATCCTCGGCGGTTTTGCCACTACGCTGGGCTGGCTGCTGGCGACGCTGGTCAGCATCATTCTGATCTTCACGCTGCCGCTGACCCGCTCATGCTGGGAAATTACCCGACTCTCTCTTTTACCCTATGGGAATGAAGCCATTCACGTCGATGAGCTCGAGCCGCAGGGCAAAAATAGCCTGCTGAATGCAGGCGGTACCGTGCTGAATATTTTATGGTTTATTTTCTTCGGCTGGTGGCTGTGCCTGATGCATATCTTTAGCGGTATCGCCCAGTGCCTGACCATTATCGGTATCCCGGTGGGCATCGCTAACTTTAAAATTGCCGCTATTGCGCTGTGGCCCGTAGGACGCCGGGTTGTTTCCGTCGAAACCGCCCGCGCCGCGCGTGAAGCGAATGCGCGCCGTCGCTTCCAGTAATCGGACGGAATACTGATATGCTTAGCCCCCTGCTACGCCGTTATACATGGAACAGCGTCTGGCTCTATAACGCCAGGATTTTCATCGCACTTTGCGGCACAACCGCCGTTCCATGGTGGCTTGGCGAAGTAAAACTAACGATTCCATTAACGCTCGGGGTCGTTGCCGCCGCGTTAACCGATCTCGACGACCGCCTGACCGGGCGGTTACGCAATCTGGCCATCACCCTGGTATGCTTTTTTATCGCATCGGCTTCGGTGGAGCTGCTCTTTCCCTGGCCGTGGCTATTTGCTATCGGTTTAACCCTCTCAACCACCGGGTTTATTTTACTCGGCGGCCTGGGGCAGCGTTACGCCACTATTGCCTTCGGCGCTCTGCTGATCGCTATCTACACCATGCTGGGGGTTACGCTTTACGATCGCTGGTATCTACAGCCGTTATTTTTGCTGACCGGTGCCGTTTGGTACAACCTGCTGACGCTGGCCGGACATATAATTTTCCCGATTCGCCCGCTTCAGGACAACCTTGCACGCAGCTATGAGCTGCTGGCGCGCTATCTGGATCTCAAATCACGCATGTTTGACCCGGATATTGAAGACGAAAGCCAGGCGCCACTCTACGATCTGGCTATCGCCAATGGCCAGCTGGTTACGACGCTTAACCAGACGAAAACGTCGCTGCTCACCCGCCTGCGCGGCGACCGCGGGCAGAGAGGTACCCGACGGACGCTGCAGTATTACTTCGTTGCCCAGGATATCCACGAACGCGCCAGCTCATCGCATATCCAGTACCAAACGCTCCGCGACCGTTTTCGCTACAGCGACATCATGTTCCGCTTTCAGCGCATGCTATCGATGCAGGCTCAGGCGTGTCAGAAGTTGTCCCGTGCTATTTTGCTGCGCGAACCCTACCAGCATGATGCGCATTTCGAGCGCGCATTTATGCATCTTGACGCCGCGCTCGACCGAGTACGGGCCAGCGGAGAGCCGTTAGAGCAGGTCAAAGCGCTGGGCTTCCTGCTGAATAACCTGAGAGCAATTGACGCTCAGCTGGCAACCATCGAGTCCGCTCAGGTTGCCGCACCAGCGCACGGGACGACGGAAAATTTACTCGCAGAGGACCGTCTTAGCGGCTTCAGCGATATCTGGCTGCGCTTACGCCGCAACCTGTCACCGGAATCGGCCCTCTTTCGCCACGCGGTGAGAATGTCGCTGGTACTGTGCGCAGGCTATGCGTTTATCCAGCTAACCGGGCTCAATCACGGCTACTGGATACTGCTTACCAGCCTGTTTGTTTGTCAGCCAAACTATAACGCCACCCGTCACCGCCTGGCCCTGAGGATTATTGGCACCCTGGTGGGGGTGGCTATTGGTCTACCGATACTGCTGCTGGTACCCTCGGTCGAAGGCCAGCTGCTGCTGATCGTCCTTACCGGCGTCCTGTTCTTTGCCTTTCGCAATGTACAATATGCCCACGCCACAATGTTTATTACCCTCCTGGTTCTGCTCTGCTTTAATCTGCTGGGGGAAGGCTTTGAAGTCGCTCTGCCGCGCATCTTCGATACCCTCATCGGCTGTGCGATTGCCTGGGCTGCGGTCAGCTTTATTTGGCCGGACTGGAAATTCCGTAACCTGCCTCGAGTTCTGGATCAGGCCATAAACGCCAACTGCCGATACCTCGACGCCATTCTTGAACAGTATCACCAGGGGCGCGATAACCGCCTGGCGTATCGGGTGGCGCGCCGGGATGCCCATAGTCGCGACGGTGAGCTGGCTTCAGTGGTATCAAATTTATCAACCGAGCCCCGGGCAAATGCCGATATTCGCGAAACGGCCTTCCGCTTGCTCTGCCTGAATCATACCTTTACCAGCTATATTTCAGCGCTGGGGGCGCACCGGGAGAAGCTGACCACGCCGGAGACGTTGGCGCTGCTGGATGACGCCGTCTGCTACGTTGATGATGCACTCCATCATTCACCGGCCGACGAACAGCGGGTACAGCAGGCGCTCATCCGCCTGCAAACCCGGATCCAACACCTCGAACCTCGCGCCGATAGCAAAGAGCCGCTGGTGCTCCAGCAAATCGGTCTGCTATTAGCGCTATTACCGGAAATCTGCCGCCTTCAGCAGCAGGTGGCAGTTCGGCCAGAGTAAATCGCGGCCAGCCTTACCGCTGGTTAAGAGCCCATTCCTGCAGCTCCTGACGCCGTGCCGTCGGGAGCGCAGCAGCGTGAACGCCGGTAATTGCCCCTTCCAGTGAATAGAGAATATTCAGCGTCACGGCCTTATTCAACTCTCGCAGCTTTAGCCACGCACGCTGTGCACCAATATGACGCAGCGCCTGCTGATCTATTACTCCCGAGTTAATTAATAGTAGCTCCATATGAAAACTAATATTTGGCAGATCTTTCAACCTGCCAGAATAACGCTGCTGGTTCTTTTCCTTTTGTGCCGCCTGCAATGAAAACGACGATAGTTTGAAAAGCATTTTACTGTCACACCAAAGCGTTTCATTTACCTGATAATATTTAAGAAAAATTGGCCGCCCGTTTTTTCGCATTTTTAAAAGTGGATTTTCATGAGCAACGCAATATGCGGCGCCCTGCTCACAAATCTTAAGATAGATCTCCCCCTCTGCAACCATCGCAAATACGGTGTTGTCTATTGCCAGGCTATAGCCACCAAACAAAGGACGGCAGATTATTTTCCCTAATGGCGACAAGCAGTTCTGAAATTTATGAAACCGTAGGGATGATATTTTTTTCATGATTATTCCTTGGTTAATCATGCGAATACTGAGTCATTTAGTTAACGGATCCGTTAGTTCAGAAAATAAGTGAGTTCCTTTATTGCAGCAAGATGATTTTAACGTTCGGCTCAATCAACTCGCCATTTTGCGAGGTGCTTTCAAGAAATTACGCCTGCGCGAAACCTGATGTATTAAAGATAAAATATAAACGGAGCATTAATTAATAGTCACACAAATAGTTTGTGCTCAAGGAGAGCGGCGCTAAACCCGGAGCTCCGAAAAAATGTGCGACCAGGCTCGCACGGCTTGCTGTTTATTGCGCAAAAATTTGTGCCACGCCTTTAGCGTGATGAGAGCAGGTCGTCGCGAGCGTGGCCGACAACGTCGAACAAATTTCGAGCGACAACACGATAAATGAGGTTGATCTTTTCGCCGCCCGGATATACTGTATATGCATACAGTAACTACAGGCGGAAATAGACAATGCTTACTTCAGCTTACGCAAATCGTTCATCACTGACTTCTGCTTCAGTACGTCGCCACTCCCATGACGCCGTCGAACAACCAGCCAGCGGGCTGATTAGTGAGATTGTCTACCGTGAAGATCAGCCGATGATGACGCAGCTACTGCTGCTTCCTTTATTACAGCAACTGGGTCAGCA
This sequence comes from Klebsiella sp. 18074, assembly GCF_902705905.1. Classification (NCBI taxonomy): domain Bacteria; kingdom Pseudomonadati; phylum Pseudomonadota; class Gammaproteobacteria; order Enterobacterales; family Enterobacteriaceae; genus Klebsiella; species Klebsiella sp. 18074. Next base: position 7,377 of record NZ_CACSIS010000045.1, read on the forward strand.
ATCCCGCTGGCAGCTCTGGCTCACGCCAAAACAGAAGCTGAGCCGCGAGTGGGTGCAATCCTCCGGCCTGCCGCTGTCGAAAGTCATGCAGATAAACCAGCTCTCCCCTTACAACACGGTAGAGTCAATGATTCGCGCCCTGCGTACGGGTAACTATAGCGTGGTAATCGGCTGGCTGGCAGATGAGCTGACGGCCGAAGAACATGAACGGCTGGTTAGTGCCGCGGAAGAAGGTCATGCGATGGGGTTCATCATGAGGCCTGTAGGAAATACGAGCCAGCATGGGAGACAACTGAGCGGGCTAAAAATTCACTCTAATTTGTATCATTAAGGCAAATTAGGATTAATCCTAGAATTTTTTTTGCGCAGTCCCAAGGCATACTTTTGTGAGGGTTGTTTTTGTGCGGATGCCTGTCTGATGCGGTCTCGCAGGTTTCTCCGGCGAACGAAAACCAACCATATTTGTTAAATATTGTGTATACAACCCTTTTTTTTCATATGCCTGACGGAGTTCACACTTGTAAGTTTCGAACTAAGTTGTAGACTTTACATCGCCAGGGGTGATCGGCTTACGCTGCATGTATCAGCATAGTTAACAACAAGTCACGCCCCGGGTGAAGGATCTAACCGTGAGGTCTTTTGTACCTTCATGGCGAATTTTGGATGATAATGAGGCGCAGAAAATGAAAAAGACAGCTATCGCGATTGCAGTGGCACTGGCTGGCTTCGCTACCGTAGCGCAGGCCGCACCGAAAGATAACACCTGGTATGCAGGTGGTAAACTGGGCTGGTCCCAGTATCACGATACCGGTTTCTACGGTAACGGTTTCAAAGGCAACAACGGCCCAACCCGTAACGATCAGCTGGGTGCTGGTGCGTTCGGTGGTTATCAGGTTAACCCGTACCTCGGTTTCGAAATGGGTTACGACTGGCTGGGACGTATGGCCTATAAAGGCAGCGTTGATAACGGCGCTTTCAAAGCTCAGGGCGTTCAGCTGACTGCTAAACTGGGTTATCCGATCACTGACGATCTGGACATCTACACCCGTCTGGGTGGTATGGTCTGGCGTGCAGATGCTGACGGTAACTACGGTTCTAACGGTACTTCCCGCAGCGAACACGACACTGGCGTATCTCCGGTATTTGCTGGTGGTATCGAGTGGGCAATGACTCGCGACATCGCTACCCGTCTGGAATACCAGTGGGTTAACAACATCGGCGATGCAGGTACCGTTGGTACGCGTCCTGATAACGGCATGCTGAGCGTAGGTGTTTCCTACCGTTTCGGTCAGGAAGAAGCTCCGGTTGTAGCACCGGCACCGGCTCCAGCTCCGGAAGTGACTACCAAGCACTTCACTCTGAAGTCTGACGTACTGTTCAACTTCAACAAATCTACTCTGAAACCGGAAGGCCAGCAGGCTCTGGATCAGCTGTACACCCAGCTGAGCAACATGGATCCGAAAGACGGTTCCGCAGTTGTTCTGGGCTACACTGACCGCATCGGTTCTGACGCTTACAACCAGCAGCTGTCTGAGAAACGAGCTCAGTCCGTTGTTGATTACCTGGTATCTAAAGGTATCCCGGCTGGTAAAATCTCCGCTCGCGGTATGGGCGAATCCAACCCAGTTACTGGCAACACCTGTGACAACGTGAAAGCTCGCGCTGCACTGATCGATTGCCTGGGTCCGGATCGTCGCGTAGAGATCGAAGTTAAAGGTTACAAAGAAGTAGTAGCTCAGCCGCAGGCTTAAGTTTTACTACCGATAAAAAACCCCGCAGATGCGGGGTTTTTTTTGTCTCAAATTTAGCGTTAATGCAAAAAACGCTCGCGCATCGCGCTATCAGCTTTGCGGACTACTCTTTACCTAGCAAGACCTGCAGGTCGTGCTTCAGGCTGGACATCTTGCTGGCATACTTCTCTTTATGCTCAGCGTCCTCAATCAGCTGTACGATAGTTTCCGACAGCGTTTTTCCCCGTCGCTGCGCCAGACCCGCGAGACGCTGCCAAACCACAAACTCCAGGTCGATAGACTTTTTACGCGTATGCTGATGCTCAGCGTTAAAATGACGCTTGCGACGCGCGCGGATAGTCTGCTTCATCCGGTTCATTAGCTCCGGATTAATATGCTGATCAATCCAGGTGTTCACCAGAACCGGTTCATTTTCGAGCGTCAGCAAGACATCGACCGCGGCTTGCGCTGCGCTGGCTTCAATATAGCGGGTAATCAGCTCACCTTCCCGGTGCTTTTTAACCAGGTATTTCCATTTCCAGCCGCTTTCAAGATTTTCCAGTTGTTGATATTTCATCGCGATCTCAATGTGACCGTGTAACTCACTTCAGGATATCAGTTTTTTCTCGATGTGCTGAGAATAAATCATCATTCGTGATATGCGTTGCGTCGTTATCGTTAACGCAAACACGATCCTCCGTGTGCTCGGACGCAGCATAAGGTATAATCGCGCGTTTTACATCTCACTAAAAAACAGCGACTTTGACCATTACGAAACTTACCCGAAACGACCTTGCTCCTGATACGGAAAGTTATCAGGCGCTGTTTGCACAAGCTGATTTAGCCCAGCCAGAGGCTTCCCTGTCAGGCGAACTGCAACCCCGTTTATTCTATGCGTTGGAGCAGCTACTGGTGACTCCGACCATTTCACCGTTCATGCTGGTTAAGGCCCCGGAAGAGCCGGAATACCTGCAGTGGTTAGCGGCAGAGACCCGCAGCCTATACCAACCGGCCGCGCCGCTCTACGGCGTGCGCTACCAGGTTAACGGTGGAAACGTCACCCTTTCGCCAGCCAAAAGCGCCGATGATAATTTTGCCAGCACCGCGCCGGTTGAATCAGCCGACTGGATTGAAGCAGAGCAGCTTTTTGGCTGCGTGCGCCAGTTTAACGGCGAAATATCCCTGCAGCCGGGTCTGGTCCATCGCAGCAACGGCGGCGTGCTTATTATCGCCCTGCGCGCGTTACTAGCCCAACCGCTGCTGTGGATGCGCCTGAAGAACATCGTTACCCGCCAGCGCTTTGACTGGCTCTCCATCGATGAGTCTCGCCCGCTGCCGGTCAGCATTCCATCGATGCCGCTCAATCTGAAGATTATTCTGGTCGGTGAACGCGATTCATTGGCTGATTTTCAGGATATGGAACCTGAGCTCTCGGCCCAGGCGATTTATAGCGAGTATGAAGACAACCTGCAAATCGCCGACGGCGACACTCTGAAACAGTGGTGTCAGTGGGTATGGCAAAACGCGCAGCAGCTTGAGCTGCCTGGGCCGGCCGCCGACGCCTGGCCGCTGCTGATTCAGGAAGGCGCACGCTATACCGGCGATCAGGAAACGCTGCCACTGTGTCCGCTGTGGATTGCCCGCCAGCTGCGCGAAGCCGCCGCTTTCAGCGAAGGTGAGCTTATCTCCGCGGAAGAGATGCAGACCATGCTGGCTCGTCGTGAATGGCGCGAAGGCTATCTTGCCGAGCGGATCCAGGACGAAATCCTGCAAGAGCAAATTTTGATTGAGACCGATGGTGAATGCATCGGGCAAATCAACGCGCTGTCGGTGATCGAATTCCCCGGTCATCCGCGGGCCTTTGGTGAGCCATCGCGCATCAGCTGCGTCGTCCATATCGGCGACGGTGAATTCATCGACGTTGAGCGCAAGGCCGAGCTGGGCGGTAACATCCATGCCAAAGGCATGATGATTATGCAGGCGTTCCTGATGTCCGAACTGGAACTCGAGCAGCAGCTCCCCTTCTCCGCATCGCTGACCTTCGAGCAATCCTACAGCGAAGTGGACGGCGATAGCGCCTCCATGGCCGAACTGTGCGCTTTAATCAGCGCCCTGGCCGGCGTGCCTATTAACCAAAGTATCGCCGTCACCGGCTCAGTCGATCAGTTCGGCCGCGTACAGCCGGTGGGCGGGCTTAACGAAAAAATTGAAGGCTTCTTCACCATTTGCCAGCAGCGCGAGCTGACCGGCAAACAGGGAGTCATCATTCCTGCGGCGAATGTTCGCCACCTGAGCCTGGCGCCAGAACTACAGCAGGCCGTCGCTCAAGAGAAGTTTTTCATCTGGGCGGTGGAAGACGTCACGGAAGCGCTGCCTATGCTGACCCAGCTGTTGTGGGACGGTGAGGGGCAAACTTTACGCCAAACCATTCAGGAGCGGATTGCGCAGGCGACGCAGCAAGAGAGTCGTCATCGTTTTCCGTGGCCGCTACGCTGGTTAGGTGGTTCAGGTTCTAACTGATCGGACTTGTTCAGCTTACACGTGTTAGCTATCCTGCGTCCCGAACTCAAAATAAGGCTTACTGAAAACATGGTAGATAAACGCGAATCCTATACGAAAGAAGACCTTCTTGCCTCTGGCCGTGGTGAACTGTTTGGCGCAAAAGGCCCGCAGCTGCCCGCGCCAAGTATGCTGATGATGGACCGCGTCATCAAAATGAGCGAAACCGGCGGCAACTACGATAAAGGTTATGTCGAAGCAGAACTCGATATTAACCCGGATCTGTGGTTCTTCGGCTGCCACTTTATCGGCGATCCGGTGATGCCGGGCTGTCTGGGCCTCGACGCAATGTGGCAGCTCGTTGGCTTCTATCTGGGCTGGCTCGGCGGCGAAGGCAAAGGCCGCGCGCTGGGCGTGGGTGAAGTTAAATTCACCGGCCAGGTACTGCCGACTGCGAAGAAAGTGACCTATCGTATTCACTTTAAACGCGTTGTTAACCGTCGTCTGATCATGGGCCTGGCGGATGGTGAAGTACTGGTTGACGATCGTCTGATCTACACCGCAGCCGATCTGAAAGTGGGCCTGTTCCAGGACACTTCTGCGTTCTGATAAGCAGTAACGCTTAAAAAAGGCGAAGCCCCCGCTTGCGGAGGCTTCTTTTTTAAAGAGACAGTCAGGCAGTTTGTACCCTGTCCTCCATGGCTTCTCGCCAGCCTCCTAGCCAGTATGACCTTTGATTCAGGGTCTGGTAAGGACACATTTCTTTCGATCTTCCGGTTATCCCGGCCTGATATCCACGTTGATGTGCCCGTTCCAGGCGATCTCGTTTTTGTCTCTTCATGCCTCGTTTCCCTCATTCTTTGATCTGGTGGAAAAGAAAACAGTGGTCACTAAATATGCAACCACAGTTAACGAATACCGCGAATCAGAGGTAACGTCAATGCGCAAAATTCACGCCATTGTCATATTTGTGAGCTACATGAAAGTTCATTTGTACAAAAACTGTGAACCAGCACAAGTAACAAGCTGACGAAACAAATAAAAAAACCGCCGCGGTTTTCAGACCACGGCGGCTATTTAGCTTCATTAATTATGCTTATGGCAGGCGATTCAGCTCGTTGGCAATAGCGATCGCTTCCTGAGTCCAGGCCTGGGCCATCGTTTTCACCATCGCATCATAGCCGTCCTGCTGCTGCTTAAGCTCAATATTAAACGGACGCTTAATCAGCTGCCCCTGGTGCTTCAGCAGCCACTCTCCGCTGACGATAACTCGCCCGTCATAACGGCCATGGAAGCCGTTAACGGAGACGTTCAGCGTATCCTGATCGTTGCCCAGCGGCTGCGATGCCACCACCCAGCCGGGCAGCTGATTGCTCAGATTGGCGACCAGAGTGGTGCGCAGCTGCTGATCGAGCGGGCTGGCCCACAGATTATTACTCGCAATCACGTACTGCACGTCGGTGGTCTGGTAGACCACCCCGTTGCCCGCCAGATAGTCCGGGATAGTGACCTGTTCAACCCACAGCAGGTTCTTCCCCTGATGGGCGGCACTTTGCGCACCGCTTTGGGCGACGGGCAGCTGATAGTAGGTTTTATCCTCCCCGTTGCTGCTACAGGCCGCCAGCGCACATACCGCTGCCGCGACTAACCACTTTTTCATTATTTCGCTCCCTTCGGCTGCGGATCTTTTTTACCCTTGGCCTCAAATACCAGCGCGTTGCTCTTATCATTGAGCGTTTTCAGTACCGGCTGCAGCTCACGAAGCACCTGATCCAGTCGCTGCATATCCGCAACCATCTTATTGTATGCCGCAGACCCCGGCTGGAAGCCCTGCATACTGCGGTTCAGTTCGCGCAACGTATTCTGCATATCGCCAGGCAGCTGCTGCATTGACGGGCTTGCCGCAATCTTATTCAGGCTATCCAGTGTCGTCTGAACACGCTGCATCGTTTTTTCGCTCTGCGCCAGCGTGCTGGTCGCCTGCTCCAGCAGCGGGTTAATCGGCAGATTATTAATCTTATCCAGAGCCTCCATCAGGCGCTGCTGAATTTGCGCAAGGCCGCCGCTGACCGTTGGAATGATCGGATACGAACCAAACTCATGCGTCTTGCCGCGCGGCGGCGCTTTCGGATAGAAGTCGAGGTCGATAAACAGCGCCCCGGTGATCAGATTACCCGATTTCAGCGAACCGCGCAGGCCGCGATTGATCAGATCGTCCATATGGGTGCGGATATCCGGATCGCCACCAAGCTGGTTGATCAGCCGTTCCGGCTCGATGCGCACCTCTACCGGAATGCGGTAGTCGTCATTCAGCCGCTGATGCAGTCCTGGAATAAAGAACGGTACCTTACCGACCGTACCCAGGCGAATCCCGCGGAACTCAACCGGCGCGCCGGGCTGAAGGCCGCGGACCGAATCGTTAAAGAACATCACGTAGTCAATGTGCTGGGTAAAGACCGAGTCCTGAATACTTTTCTGATCGTCAAACAGATGGTAGCCGGTCTTGTTCGCCACCGGCTCGCCCAGATCCAGCCCCTCCGGAATATCAAAGCTCACCCCGCCGCCAAACAGCGTCGACAGCGATCCCATTTCCACCCGCATCCCGGCGGAGGTCAGATCCACGGCGATACCGCTGTCTTTCCAGAAGCGAACGTTGGTAGTCACCAGCCGATCGTTCGGTGCGTTGATAAACAGCTGATAGGTAATGCTACGCTTTTGCGGATCGAAGGTGCTGGTCTCGACCGAGCCGACCCGATAGCCGCGAAAGAGCACCGGATCGCCCGGAGAAAGCTGGCCGGCCTTATTGCTCTCCAGCAGGATGCGGATACCCTTGGCATCCGGCGAAGCCAACGGCGGGGAATCCAGCAGCGGGTACTGCGCAGCATCCGATCCTTTCGTTCCCGGCTGCAGCTCAATATAAGCACCGGATAATAGCGTGCCAAGCCCGCTGATCCCTTCGCGCCCGACCTGCGGTTTTACCACCCAAAACACCGAGTCCTGATGCAAAAGCTTCTGCATACCGGAGTTCAGGCGAGCCTTAATCTCTACGTGCGTCAGGTCGTCCGTAAGGGTGGCGGTTTCTACCACGCCGACGTCAACGCTGCGGCTTTTAATCCGGGTTTTACCACCCTCAATGCCCTCGGCGTTGGTGGTGATCAGCGTCACCTCCGGTCCCTGATGGCTATAGTGATAAAAAAGAATCCACGCGCCGATTAGCACAGTGACGATGGGGAAGATCCATACTGGTGACCAGTTCTTCACCTTTTGCACTTTTGCTTCTCCGCTATTATTTTCCATGCTGCTGTATTTCCTCATGGCTTGAATCTGGTTCACGGTCCCACAACAAACGAGGGTCGAACGTCATCGCCGAAAACATTGTCATCACAACAACCAGCGCAAACATCACCGCCCCTATCGCAGGATAGATATTCATCAACCCTCCCATGCGCACCAGCGCCGAGAGTACAGCGATGACAAAGACATCAATCATTGACCAGCGGCCAACAAACTCCACTACTTCATAAATCAGATGCATGCGCTCTGAATCACGCGAACCATTGCCGTTGGCGTTCCAGCACAGCCAGCCAATCGCGATCATTTTCAAGGTCGGCACCATAATACTGGCGATAAATATCACCAGCGCCACCGGATACGATCCTTCACTCCACAGCAAGATCACCCCGGCCATGATCGTCGACGGCATTTTATCGCCCAGCAGGTCGGTTATCATGATGGGCATGATATTGGCGGGGAGATAGAGCAGGCACGAGGTGATCAGCAGCGCCAGCGTCCACTGCAGGCTATGCTTGCGCCGCGCCGTCCCTTTCGTCTGGCAGCGCGGACATACCGCGGCGTCAGCGGGTAAAATGGCCGTACAGCAGGAGCAGGATCGCAGGCCCTGGCGGATCCCCGTGACGCCAATCTTCAGCGGCTGTTTAACCGCAGGCATTGGCGCAATGTCGTCCCACAGCCAGCGTCGGTCCACGCACTGCAGCGCGCGCAGCTGCAGCAGGCAGAACATACACCAGGGGAAAAAGCTCAGGCCAACGCCAATATCGCCGTAGGCCATGAGCTTCACGAAGCTCACCAGCACCCCGGCGAGAAAGATTTCCGCCATTCCCCAGGTTTTGAGGTGGAACAGGATCCTCGCAAGGAAAGCCTTTAGCGCTGCGGGCATATGCACGCGATTGACCAACAGCAAAATCGATATCAGGCAAAAGGCCGGCACCAGCTGCACAAAGAGGAGAAAGAAGGTACCGAGGCTGGCGTAATCTTCGCTAAACAGCACGTCGGGGATCTCCAGCAGCCCAATTTCACTGTTGAGGCCCCCCACTTTCATGTAAACGAAGGGAAACAGGTTTGCCAGCAGCAGCATAAACAACGCGACCAGCGCATAGGCTGTGGGACGCTGCCGGGGCGCGTCCCATGAAGTCGTTAGCGTTGTACCGCAGCGCGGACATACGGCTTTCTGGCGATGCTCCAGCTGGGGCAAAGCCACCAGCAGATCACATTGTGGACACAGGATATGCCGCGCAGCATGATGATGATCGCACATGAAAACTCCTCAGCTTATGCGCCGTTTTTTAATCCTTCGAGATATTCCCAGCGCTCAAAGGCCTTTTCCAGGGCCTGTTCCGCTTCAGACAGCTGCGCCAGCACCTGCTGCGTATGGTCATGCGACTGACCAAAGAAGGAGGCGTCGGCAACCTGATCCTGCAAGCTCTGCAGCTTGGCCTCCAGCTCTTCCAGACGCTGCGGCAGCTGCTCCAGCTCGCGCTGCAGGTTATAGCTTAGTTTGCTCGCTGCGCGTTTGACACTTTCCGTTTTCGGCGGCGTTGCTTCAACATTTTTTTTAGCCACGGACTGTTTTTGCGCCAAAGACTGAGACTGCTGTCCGCGCGCGTCGTGGTAACCGCCAACGTACTGACCGATGTGCCCTTCACCTTCGAAGATCCAGCATTCGGTCACGGTGTTATCGACGAACTGACGATCGTGGCTGACCAGCATCACGCTGCCCTGATAGCCGTCGATAAGCTCTTCCAGCAGCTCCAGAGTTTCGACATCCAGGTCGTTGGTCGGTTCATCGAGAATCAACAGGTTGCTAGGCTTCAGGAACAGACGCGCCAGCAGCAGACGGTTACGCTCCCCGCCGGAGAGCGCACGAACCGGCGTCATCGCCCGCTTCGGATGGAACAGGAAGTCCTGCAAATAGCCCAACACGTGGCGCGGCTTACCGTTAACCAGCACCTCCTGCTTGCCTTCAGCGAGGTTATCCATCACCGTCCGGTCCGGATCCAGCTCGGCGCGGTGCTGATCGAAGTAGGCCACTTCCAGCTTGGTGCCGACGTGAACCCGTCCGCTGTCCGCCTGCAGCTGACCGAGCATCAGCTTCAGCAGGGTAGTTTTACCGCAGCCGTTAGGACCAATCAGCGCTATTTTGTCACCGCGCTGGATCTGCGCCGAGAAGTCTTTGACCAGCACTTTACCGCCAACCTGGTAGTCAACGTTCTCCATCTCGAAGACAATTTTGCCCGAGCGTGACGCCTCTTCTACCTGCATCTTCGCGCTGCCCATCACTTCGCGGCGCTCGCCGCGCTCACGACGCATCGCCTTCAGGGCGCGCACGCGGCCTTCGTTACGGGTACGACGCGCTTTGATCCCCTGACGGATCCACACCTCTTCCTGCGCCAGCTTGCGATCGAACTCCGCGTTCTGCAGCTCTTCAACGCGCAGCGCTTCTTCTTTTTCCAGCAGATACTGATCGTAGTTACCCGGATAGGTCACCAGCTTGCCGCGATCGAGATCGACGATCCGCGTGGCCATATTGCGAATAAATGAACGGTCGTGCGAAATGAAAATAATGGTGCCTTTGAAGGTCTTCAGGAAGCCTTCCAGCCAGTCGATAGTTTCGATATCGAGGTGGTTAGTCGGTTCATCCAGCAGCAGCACGCGCGGGCCGCTAACCAGCGCGCGGCCGAGGGCCGCTTTACGCAGCCAGCCACCGGACAGCGAAGCCAGCTCGGCGTTGGCATCGAGGCCCAGCTGCTCCAGCACTTCGTTAATGCGGCTCTCCAGCTGCCACAGGCCGAGGTTATCCAGCAGATCCTGCAGACGCGCCAGCTCGTTGAGGTTTTTATTGCTCGGGTCGGTCATCACCAGACGCGAAACGTCGTGATAGCCTTTAAGGTACGCCGCCTGCTCTTCGATGCCTTCCGCAACGAAGTCGTACACGGTGCCCGCAATATTGCGCGGCGGATCCTGCTGCAGACGCGCAACAACCAGATCCTGTTCATAAATGATACGCCCGTCATCCAGACCCTGCTCGCGGTTGAGGATCTTCATCAGGGTGGATTTGCCCGCGCCGTTACGCCCAACCAGGCACACGCGCTCGTTATCTTCGATATGCAACTCGGCATTATCCAGCAGCGGAGAGTCGCTGAAGGAGAGCCAGGCACCATGCATACTAATCAATGACATTCTTTATTCCTTTCAGGCTGCGGTAATCAGCCAGCAGTTGTGAATCTGACGGTTACGGGCAAAATCCTGAGATTGCGTTTTTTGCGTAATTTCCTGCGCTTTCAGGCCAAGCTGCGCCAGCCCGTCATGATCCATACGGAAACCGCGTTTATTATTCGAGAACATAATCGTGCCGCCTTTACGCAGTAGGCGTTTAAGATCGGTCAGCAGGCGCAGGTGATCGCTCTGTACGTCGAAGGTCTCTTCCATACGCTTTGAGTTAGAAAACGTCGGCGGATCGATAAAGATCAGGTCAAACTGTTCATCGCTCTCACGCAGCCAGCCCAGCACGTCGGCCTGCATCAGGCGGTGCGAACGGCCGGTTAAGCCGTTGAGGCGCAGATTTCGCTCGGCCCACTCGAGGTAGGTGCGTGACATATCGACGGTGGTCGTGGAGCGCGCGCCGCCGAGACCGGCATGAACGCTGGCGCTGCCGGTATAGGCAAAGAGGTTGAGGAAATCTTTGCCTTTGCTCATCTCGCCAAGCATACGCCGCGCGATGCGGTGGTCGAGGAACAGGCCGGTATCGAGGTAATCGGTCAGGTTGACCCACAGCCGGGCGTTATACTCCTGCACCTCGATAAAATCGCCTTTTTCGGCCATTTTCTGGTACTGGTTTTTGCCTTTCTGCCGTTCACGGGTTTTCAACACCAGCTTATTCGGCGCGATACCTAAGACCGAAATCGTCGCGGCGATAATATCAAACAGGCGCTGGCGGGCTTTATGCGCGTCGACCGTTTTCGGCGGCGCGTACTCCTGCACCACCACCCACTCGCCGTAGCGGTCGATAGCGACGTTATATTCCGGGAGATCGGCATCATACAGGCGGTAGCATTCGATACCTTCCTGGCGCGCCCATTTCTCAAATTTCTTCAGGTTTTTACGCAGACGGTTGGCGAAATCTTCGGCAAGCGAAACCGCTTTACCGCCTTCGTTTTCGGCAATGTGATAGTTTTTCTGCACGCAGTCCAGCGGGCCGTTTTTAGCCTTAAACTGCTTGTCGGCCCGCAGCTGCAGGCAGCTCAGCAGATCCGGAGAAGCGCTGAACAGCGACAGGTTCCAGCCGCCAAACTGGCTTTTCATCGTCCGGCCAAGCAGGCTGTGCAGAGCAATCAGCGCCGGCTCGCTCTCCAGACGCTCGCCGTACGGCGGGTTACCGATCACCGTTCCGTACGGGCCTTTCGGCAGCGGGTTGCTCAGCTGAGCAACGTCTTTAGCGGCAAACGTAATCAGCTCGCCTACGCCCGCGCGACGGGCGTTGCTGCGCGCGCGTTCAATCACCCGCGCGTCGACATCGGAACCGTAGAAGCGAGACTCATACGCCGCGAGGCCTGTGCGAGCGCGGGTCTGGGCTTCGGTTTTAACCTCTTGCCATACCGCATCATCGTGCTGGAGCCAGCCGTTGAAACCCCAGTGGCCGCGATGCAGACCCGGTGCGCGATCGGTAGCCAGCATTGCGGCTTCGATCAGCAGCGTACCGGAACCGCACAGCGGATCGAGCAGCGGCGTACCCGGCACCCAGCCGGAACGCATGACGATCGCCGAGGCGAGCGTCTCTTTGATTGGCGCCATACCGGTACCGTCACGGTAGCCTCGCAGATGCAGGCCTTCGCCGCTCAGATCTAACGAGATGTGCGCCGTCTCTTTGTTCAGCCAGACGTTGATCCGCAGATCGGGATTTTCACGATCGACATTCGGCCGCGGCAGATTTTTGCGCGTAAAGCTGTCGACGATGGCATCTTTTACCTTCAGCGCGCCGTACTGGCTGTTACGAATCTCTTCGTTCAGCCCGCTAAAGTGCACGGCGAAAGTGGCGTCAGGGGTGAAAATCTCCGTCCATGGAATGGCCTGTACGCCGAGGTAGAGGTCCAAATCGCTATACACGCTACACTGGCCTAACGGCATCATGATACGTGAGGCCAGCCGGCTCCACATCAGGCTTTGATACAGCAGGCGCGTATCTCCCTGAAAATGGACCCCGCCCTGGACTACCTGGCAGTCCGCTGCGCCAAGTAATTCCAGTTCAGTTTTTAACAGCTCTTCAAGCCCACGAGCCGTACTGGCAAACAGAGAATTCATATCGTCACTTTTACTAAAAGAAAATTGGTGCGCATTATAGCCAATATGCGCCCCATGTCATAAAGTTAAAGGCTTATTTTTAAGCCCAGAGACTCCGCATGAAAACGCTATCGCGACTTTTTATTCATCCCGTCAAATCCATGCGTGGAATTGGCCTGACGCACGCGTTTGCCGATATCAGCGGTCTGGCCTTCGATCGCCTGTTTATGGTGACGGAAACGGATGGCACCTTCATTACCGCCCGCCAGTTTCCGCAGATGGTGAAATTCACCCCCTCCCCGCTGCAGGATGGCGTTCATCTGACCGCGCCTGACGGCAGCAGCGCGATCGTTCGCTTCGCTGATTTTTCGCCTCAGGGCGAGCCTACCGAGGTGTGGGGAAACCATTTCACCGCCCTGGTGGCGCCGTCAACGGTTAACCAATGGCTAAGCGGCTTCTTTAATCGCCAGGTTCAGCTTCGCTGGCTGGGCCCGCAGCTGACCCGCCGCGTTAAACGCCATGACGCCGTCCCGCTCACCTTTGCCGACGGTTACCCCTATTTACTCACCAACGAAGCCTCGCTGCGCGATCTGCAGCAGCGCTGTCCGGCCAGCGTCCGTATGGAGCAGTTTCGCCCTAACCTGGTGGTCACCGGCGCCGAGGCGTGGGAGGAGGATAGCTGGAAGGTGATCCGCATTGGTGAAGTGATTTTTGATGTCGCTAAGCCCTGCAGCCGCTGCATTTTTACCACCGTCAGCCCGGAACGCGGGCAAAAGCACCCGTCCGGCGAGCCGCTGGCCACGCTGCAACGCTTTCGCACCGCGGTGGATAATGGCGATGTCGATTTCGGTCAAAACCTGATTGCCCGCAGCAGCGGCGTTATTCGCGTCGGTGACGAAGTCGAGGTGCTAACGCGTGGCCCGGCTAAGGCCTACGGCGCGGGCGAAAGCGATGATAGTGAACCTTCCCCAGCTCAGCAAAATGCGACGGTTGATATTGAGTGGCAGGGACAGCGTTTTACCGGAAATAACCAGCAGGTTCTGCTGGAACAGCTCGAGCAACAGGGGATCCGCGTACCCTACTCCTGCCGGGCGGGCATCTGCGGCAGCTGCCGCATTCGGCTTGAGGAGGGGGAAGTCAGCCCATTGAAGAAAAACGCCGTGGCGGCAGATGGCACTATTCTGTGCTGCAGCTGCGTACCGAAGACCGACCTGCGCCTGGCACCCTGAGGCCTGCAGCGGCTCATCGGCTGGCGGCCAAAGAGACTCGCCGGCCTAAACCGCCTCGCCGAGGCTGTAGCTGGAGATTCGTGGCGCGGGCTGCAGCCTGTCGTTCATAATTTTAATCACGTCGCCAAGCTGCATCACCCGTCCGGCCAGGGTTAACCCCGGCTGGGCCAGCAGGCACAGCGCGGCATTTTCGCCGGGCTCCACCACCAGCAGATTCACCTGCTGTCCGGTATCGCTGAGCCAGGCGCTGGCGGTATCGCCGCCGCCGAGCTGCCAGCTCTCTTCATGGCTGGTGAAATGCCAGCTTTTCGGCATCTGGGGCTTAAGAAAACGAATGGCGACCAGCGCGTTAAGCACTAATTCAGCGCGCTGCTCTTTAGATAATTCTATATCCCGGCATTTTTCTTCGAAGGAAAAATAAAGGGCTGCGTCGTCAACGCAAAATCCGGATGGCGCGAATGCATCGGGCGTGAGCATCCGGCGCGCAAAGCGCGAGCGGAACAACATACCATTGGCCAAATCGAGCATCATACGATCGTGCTCTTCATCGTAATACCAACGCCAGTTATCGTCAGGTTTAATCCGCATTTTTCCCCCGTCCTCTTTCACTTCCATCTGTAATGCACAGCATACGGCAACAGAATTATTTCCAAAATTAAGAAAAGACCAAAATGTCTAAATAAGCAACAATGAGGGAATATAAAACAACCAGGGCCGGAAATAAAGCCCTGGGGGTGTTTCAGAGGGGGAAAAGATTAGATATTGGTAACAATTTCTTTAATCAGCGGCGGACCTTTAAAAATAAAGCCAGAATAAATCTGAACCAGCGTCGCACCGGCGGCGATTTTTTCCCGAGCAGCAATCGCAGAGTCAATCCCGCCGACTCCGATAATTGGCAAGCGGCCGTTTAATTCTGTCGCCAGCATGCGGATAATCTCAGTGCTTTTTAATTGCAGAGGACGACCGCTGAGGCCACCGGTTTCATCGCAATATTGCATTCCCTGCACCAGCGATCGATCGAGGGTGGTATTGGTGGCAATCACGCCGTCAATATTATGGCGAACCAGGCTATCGGCCACCTGGATCAACTCCTCAAGAGAAAGATCCGGGGCGATCTTCACGGCCACCGGGACATATTTTTGATGCTTCTGCTGCAGCTCAAGCTGCTTATTTTTAATACCGGTAAGTAAATCATCGAGCGCGTCGCCATATTGTAAAGTACGCAGCCCCGGGGTATTCGGTGAGGAGATATTAATGGCGATATAGCCGGCGTAGGGATAGACTTTTTCCATACAAATCAGGTAATCATCTTTTCCCTGCTCAACCGGGGTGTCTTTATTTTTACCGATATTAATCCCAAGAATACCGTCAAAATGCGCCTTTTTAACGTTCTCGACGAGGTTATCAACGCCGAGATTATTAAAGCCCATACGGTTGATCAAACCTTCTGCCGCCACCAGGCGGAAGATCCTCGGCTTATCGTTACCCGGCTGCGCGCGCGGCGTCACGGTACCAATTTCGATTGAACCAAAACCCATTGCCCCGAGCGCATCGATACACTCGCCGTTTTTATCCAGCCCAGCGGCAAGACCCAGCGGATTCTTAAACGTGAGCCCCATGCAGGTCACCGGTTTAGACGGCACCTTCTGGCGGATCAGCATTTCAAGCGGCGTTCCCGATACACGGCGTAATTGTTGGAAGGTTACTTCATGAGCGCGCTCAGGATCGAGCTGAAAAAGAGCTTTACGAACGAAGGGGTAGTACATGAACTCTCCTGGATTCCCGGTGTGCAAACCGGGGGCGTATTATGTTCGATCCTCAGCGGAAAGGGAATTGACCTGTGACAAAAAATCATCCATCCGACGCAAACGTTTACTTTTCCGCCCTGCTTTATGCAAATTCTGACAAAACAAGGGTGGAAAAATCATTTAGGTAAATAAATCGCCTCTGTCACACTGCCGGTAAATGTTATCAATAATAGATAAATGCAAACATTTGGTTATAAGGAGAGAGAGAACATGCGTGTCATCACACTTGCGGGCAGCCCGCGCTACCCTTCCCGTTCCAGCGCCCTTCTGGAATATGCCAGAGAGACGCTCTCCGCCGCTGATGTTGAAGTCTGCCACTGGCACCTGCAGAATTTTGATCCGGAAGATCTTCTTTATGCGCGTTTCGATAATCCGGCGCTGCAGACTCTTAATGAACAGCTAGCCGGCGCGGATGGCCTGATTATCGCCACCCCGGTCTACAAGGCCTCTTTTTCCGGCGCGCTGAAGACGCTGCTCGACCTGCTGCCGGAACGTGCGCTGGAAGGCAAAATCGTCCTGCCCCTGGCGACCGGCGGCACCATCGCCCATATGCTGGCTGTGGACTATGCCCTGAAGCCGGTTCTTAACGCCCTGAAAGCCCAGGAGATCCTCCACGGCGTGTTTGCCGATGATAGCCAGGTGACTGACTATCAGCACAAGCCGCAGTTTACGCCAAACCTGCAGGGTCGCCTCGACCACGCGCTGGAGACGTTCTGGCAGGCGCTTCATCGCCCAACCAGCCGCGCGCCGGCCCTGAAAGCAACCCGAGGGGTCGAACATGCGTAAACTCCTCGCTCCTCTGGCACTCGGCGGGCTGCTGATGCTCTCCGCCCTGAGTCACGCGGCACAGTCCGCACCGGACGCTCTGCGTATCGGCTATCAAAAAGGCAGCGTCAGCATGGTGCTGGCAAAAAGCCACCAACTGCTGGAACAGCGCTATCCGGGCACCAAAATCTCCTGGGTGGAGTTTCCCGCCGGCCCGCAGATGCTCGAAGCGTTAAACGTCGGCAGCATTGATATTGGCAGCACCGGCGATATTCCGCCTATCTTTGCCCAGGCCGCCGGGGCCGATCTGGTGTACGTCGGCGCCGAACCGCCGAAACCCAAAGCCGAAGTGATTCTGGTGGCGGAAAACAGCCCGATTAAAGAGGTCGCCCAGCTAAAAGGCCGTAAGGTCGCCTTTCAGCGCGGCTCCAGCTCCCACAACCTGCTGCTGCGCGCCTTACAGCAGGCGGGCCTGACGTTCAGCGATATCCAGGCGGTTTATCTTGCTCCCGCCGACGCGCGTGCGGCTTTCCAGCAGGGTAACGTCGACGCGTGGGCCATTTGGGACCCCTACTACTCCGCGGCTCTCCAGCAGGGCGGCGCCCGGGTTCTGAAAGATGGCACCGACCTGAAGCAAACCGGCTCTTTTTATCTCGCTTCCCGCCCTTATGCGCAAAAAAATGGCGCGTTTATTGAGGGCGTGCTGCAGACCTTTAGCCAGGCCGATGCGCTGACGCTCAGCCAGCGTGCGCAAAGCATTACCCTGTTGGCCAAAATCATGGGGCTTCCTGAGGCGGTGATAGCCAGTTATCTCGACCATCGCCCGCCAACCACCATTACGCCGGTTAGCGCCGAAACCGCCGCTCGCCAGCAGCAAACCGCCGATCTGTTCTATGAGAACAAGCTGGTGCCGAAAAAAGTCGATATCCGCGCGCGCATCTGGCAGCCCGCGGCCCTTCAAGGAGCGAAATCATGAGTCTGAATATGTTCTGGTTTTTACCTACTCACGGTGACGGCCGCTATCTTGGTACCGAGCAAGGCGCGCGTCCGGTTGATTACGGCTATCTGCAGCAGATTGCGCAGACCGCCGATCGCCTCGGATATACCGGCGTCCTGATCCCCACCGGACGCTCATGCGAAGACGCCTGGCTGGTGGCCGCCTCGATGATCCCGGTGACTCAGCGCCTGAAGTTTCTCGTCGCCCTGCGTCCGAGCGTGGTGTCGCCAACGGTCGCCGCGCGCCAGGCGGCGACGCTGGATCGGCTCTCCAACGGCCGGGCGCTGTTTAACCTGGTGACCGGGAGCGATCCGCAGGAGCTCGCCGGCGACGGTGTATTCCTCGATCACACCGAGCGCTATGAAGCCTCGGCGGAATTTACCCATATCTGGCGCCGGCTGATGGAGGGCGAAACCGTCACCTTCAACGGCAAGCACCAGCGCGTGCGCGGTGCGAAGCTGATGTTCCCGCCGCTGCAGCAGCCGCGTCCCCCGCTCTACTTCGGCGGATCTTCTGAAGTGGCGCAGGATCTCGCCGCCGAGCAGGTCGATCTCTATCTGACCTGGGGAGAGCCTCCGGCGCAGGTGGCGGAAAAAATCGCCCAAGTGCGTGAAAAGGCCGCCCGTCACGGCCGTAAGGTTCGTTTCGGCATCCGCCTGCACGTCATCGTGCGTGAAACCAACGAAGAGGCCTGGCAGGCAGCGGAGAGCTTAATTTCCCATCTGGATGATGACACCATCGCCCGGGCGCAGGCCGCCTTTGCGCAAACCGATTCCGTCGGCCAGCAGCGCATGGCCGCGCTGCATAACGGCCAGCGCGACAAGCTCGAAATCAGCCCTAACCTGTGGGCCGGCGTCGGCCTGGCACGCGGCGGCGCCGGCACCGCGCTGGTCGGCGATGCCGCCACGATTGCCGAGCGCATCAACGAATATGCCGAGCTCGGTATCGATAGCTTCGTGCTTTCCGGTTATCCGCACCTTGAGGAAGCTCTGCGCGTTGGCGAGCTGCTGTTCCCGCTGCTGGACGTCAATATTCCGTCAATCCCGCAGCCGCAGAACCTGCGTCCGCAGGGTGAAGCGGTAGCGAATGAATTTATCCCACGTAAAGCGGCGCAGAGCTGAGGAGCGACATATGGCTATCGCTGGGCAAAAACTGCTGATCCGCCTTGCCCCCTGGTTTTTACCGGTCGGCACCGTTATCGTCTGGCAGCTCGCCTCTTCGGTGGGCTGGCTCTCCACCCGGATCCTGCCTTCGCCGGAAGGGGTGCTGAAAGCCTTCTGGACGCTCTCCGCCAGCGGCGAGCTTTGGCAACATCTGGCCATCAGCTCGTGGCGCGCGCTGCTTGGCTTCGCTATCGGTGGCTCCATTGGCCTGGCGTTGGGGATGATCAGCGGCCTCTCCCGCTGGGGAGAGCGTCTGCTGGATACCTCGATTCAGATGCTGCGCAACGTGCCGCACCTGGCCCTGATCCCGCTGGTTATTTTATGGTTCGGCATCGACGAGAGCGCCAAGATTTTTCTCGTCGCGCTGGGCACCATGTTCCCAATCTATATCAACACCTGGCACGGTATCCGCAACATTGACCGCGGGCTGGTCGAGATGGCGCGCAGCTACGGCTTATCCGGTTTTGCGCTATTTCGTCACGTGATTCTTCCCGGAGCCCTGCCGTCAATCATGGTTGGTATCCGCTTCGCGCTCGGCCTGATGTGGCTAACGCTGATCGTCGCCGAGACCATCTCGGCCAACGCCGGCATCGGCTACCTGGCGATGAACGCGCGCGAGTTTTTGCAAACCGACGTGGTGGTCGTGGCCATCATTCTCTACGCCATTCTGGGCAAACTGGCCGACTTCAGCGCACAGCTGCTGGAACGCGTCTGGCTGCGCTGGAATCCGGCCTATCATCTTCAGGAGGCTAACGCATGACGACCGCCCGTCTGAACCCAGGGATCCCGCTGTTGCTTAACGGCGTGACCAAACGCTACGGCGAAAACACCATTCTTAACGCGCTGGATTTACATATTCCCACCGGGCAGTTCGTCGCGGTGGTCGGGCGCAGCGGCGGCGGTAAAAGTACCCTGCTGCGCCTGCTGGCCGGGCTGGAGAAACCCAACGCCGGCGAGCTGCTGGCGGGAGCCACGCCGCTGGCGCAAATCCAGGACGATACCCGCATGATGTTTCAGGATTCGCGCCTGCTGCCGTGGAAAACGGTGATCGATAACGTCGGCCTCGGGCTTAAAGGCTCGTGGCGGGAGGCGGCCCTGCAGGCGTTGGCCAGCGTCGGCCTCGAAAACCGCGCCAATGAATGGCCGGCGGCGCTTTCCGGCGGACAAAAGCAGCGCGTGGCGCTGGCTAGGGCGCTGATTCATCGCCCCGGCCTGCTGCTGCTCGACGAGCCGCTCGGCGCGCTGGACGCCCTCACCCGCCTCGAGATGCAGGATTTAATCGTCTCGCTCTGGCAGAAACATGGCTTCACCGTCCTGCTGGTGACTCACGACGTGAGCGAAGCGGTGGCGATGGCCGATCGGGTGCTGTTGATTGAAGAGGGCAAGATTGGGCTGGACGTTACGGTAGATATTGCGCGCCCGCGGCATACCGGTTCGGCGCGGCTGGCGGAGCTGGAGGCAGAGGTTCTCAACAGAGTAATGAAGCGCGGCAGGCACGAAGCCTCCCCGCGCCTGTTCAGTCACGGCTAACGGCTCCCGGAGCGCGGCGCTGCCGCCGCACTTCGGGAGCGGACGCTATTACGCCAACGCCTTACTGATTTTCTCGAACAGATCGCCGGAGAGATTCTCCAGACCTTTCAGCTGCTCCAGCGCCGCGCGCATCAGCGCCTGGCGTTTGGCATCATAACGCTTCAGACGAATCAACGGCTCAATCAGACGCGACGCCACCTGCGGGTTGCGGCTGTTCAGCTCGGTCAGCATCTCCACCAGGAACTGATATCCGCTGCCGTCTTCGGCGTGGAAGGCTGCCGGGTTGCTGCTGGCAAAGGCGCCAATCAGCGAGCGAATGCGGTTCGGGTTGTTCATGCTGAACGAACGGTGGTTCAGCAGCGCGCGCACCGTCTCCACGGTGTTATCCGCCGGGCTGGTGGCCTGCAGGATCAGCCATTTGTCCATCACCAGGCCGTCCTGATGCCATTTATCGTCATACTCCTGCATCAGCGCATCGCGGCACGGCAGCTGCGCCGCCACCGCTGCCGACAGGGCAGCCAGCGCGTCGGTCATGTTGTCGGCCTGATGATACTGGGCGACGACCAGCTTATCCGCCAGCTCGGCGTCGCCAAACGCCAGATAGCGCAGGCAGGTATTGCGCAGCGAACGCTTGCCAATATCGGCATGCTCTACGCGATAGCCGTCAAGCTTATTGACGTTATAGATAGCGAGGAACTCGTCCGCCAGCTCTTTCGCCAGCGTGCGGGTGAGCGCTTCGCGCACCGCCACGATGGCAAGCGGATCGATAATCGCAAACAGCTCGGCGATTTCACTGGCGGACGGCAGCGTCAGGATCTCTGCCGCCAGCGCCGGATCGATCTTCTCATCCAGCAGGATCGCGCGGAACGCATCGGCAACGTGAACCGGCAGCGACAGGGGCTGGCCCTGCTGATGGCGATTGACGTTAAGCTTGATGTAGGTCGCCAGCAGGCTCTGCGCGGCATCCCAGCGGGAGAAGTCGTTGCGCGCGTGGCGCATCAGGAACGTCAGCTGCTGATCGCTCCACTTATATTCCAGCTTCACCGGGGCGGAGAACTCGCACAGCAGCGCCGGAACCGGCTGGAAGTAGACGTTATCGAAGACAAAGGTCTGTTCGGCCTGGGTAACGTTCAGGACGTGATGCACCGGGTGCCCGCCCTTCTGCAGCGGGATCGCCTTGCCTTCGTTATCATATAGCTCGATATCGAACGGAATATGTAGCGGCTGCTTTTCCGCCTGCTCCGAGGTCGGCGGCGTACGCTGGCTGATGGTCAGCCGGTACTGCTCGGTTTCCGGGTTGTAGTCGTCATGCACGCTCACCACCGGCGTACCGGACTGGCTGTACCAGCGGCGGAAGTGTGACAGGTCAACGTTCGACGCGTCTTCCATCGCCTGAACGAAATCGTCGCAGGTGGCGGCGCTGCCGTCGTGACGCTCGAAGTACAGCTGCATGCCTTTCTGGAAGTTGGCCTCACCCAGCAGGGTATGCAGCATGCGGATCACTTCCGCACCCTTTTCATATACCGTCAGGGTGTAGAAGTTGTTCATCTCGATAACCTTATCCGGACGAATCGGATGGGCCATCGGGCTGGCGTCTTCGGCAAACTGCAGCCCGCGCATGGTGCGGACGTTGTTAATACGGTTCACCGCGCGCGAGCCCAGATCGGAGCTGAACTCCTGATCGCGGAACACGGTCAGCCCCTCTTTGAGGCTCAGCTGGAACCAGTCGCGGCAGGTCACGCGGTTGCCGGTCCAGTTGTGGAAATATTCGTGGCCAATCACGCGCTCGATATCGAGATAGTCTTTATCGGTGGCGGTATCGGTGCGGGCCAGCACGTATTTGGAGTTAAAGACGTTCAGCCCTTTGTTCTCCATCGCCCCCATATTAAAGAAGTCGACGGCGACAATCATGTAGATATCGAGATCGTACTCGAGGCCGAAACGGGTTTCGTCCCATTTCATCGAGTTTTTCAGCGACGTCATCGCCCACGGCGCGCGGTCAAGGTTGCCGCGATCGACGAACAGTTCCAGCGCCACTTCGCGTCCGGAACGGGTGGTGAAGGTATCGCGTAGAACGTCGAAATCACCGGCCACCAGCGCGAACAGGTAGCAGGGTTTCGGGAACGGATCCTGCCACTGCGTCCAGTGACGGCCGTTTTCCAGCTCGCCCTGCGCCACGCGGTTGCCGTTAGAGAGCAGGTACGGGTATTTCGCCTTATCGGCGATAATTTTGGTGGTGAAGCGCGCCAGAACGTCCGGGCGGTCCAGATACCAGGTAATATGGCGGAAACCTTCCGCTTCACACTGCGTGCACAGCGCTTCGCCAGACTGATACAGCCCTTCGAGCGCGGTATTGGCCGCCGGGCTGATTTCATTGACGATAGTCAGGGTGAAATGTTCCGGCAATCCGCCAATAACCAGCTGGTTATTTTCTTCTTTATAGTCGCTCCACGGCTGACCGTTAACCTGCAGAGAGACCAACGTCAGGTCTTCGCCATCCAGACGCAATGGCACATCAGACGCAGCCGCGTGACGGGAGACTTTACTCTCGGCCGTAACAACGGTTTTCGCGGCATCCAGGTCAAAGGTCAAATCGATATCGCTAATCAGATAGTCCGGCGCACGATAGTCGTGGCGGTATTTGGCTTGGGGCTGTTGTGTCATAAAAAACCTTTAGCATGTTCCATAAAGTGTCAAACCCAGTCTATTCCTGTTGTGATGTTCTCGCTATGCAGAATCTTCATCTTTTCAACGTCAAACACGAAAATCGCTACATTTTGATAATATAAGAGCGTAGTTTCTATTAACATCCAAGGTCGCCCAAGAGCGCATTCACAAACAACAGGTTATGGCCTTGATGGATACATGGTTACTAAGTTCGCCCATGTTCACACTCATTTTATGCCCCATCCATGCCCCATCATTAAATCGGGCAGTCGTCCCGACGCAGGTCGTTAACAGAAAACGTCACCACGCCGTATACCTCGACCCCATCGCCCTCGACCGCCTCCCCATCCCGGGTAATGAACGATTGCCCCTGCAGCCGACCGAAATCCGTTATCCCATCGTAACGAATCAAAACATAATCACCAGGCTGCGGACGAAGCGACATATCCAAAATGGCATAGCCGGAATCTGTTTTGACGATTTTTGAGTTGGCATCCATCCGGCACAGTTTCGTGACGGTCAGTGTATCCTCGATATAGTCAGATGCTGGAGACGGAAATCCCATGGTTACAGCCCTCCATTCGGGTTGTAGAGCTGGAATGTACGGTCGTCGCCCTCTTGCGTGGAGACGTCTTTGAATGTCGTCACATAGCCCTCTATCCACTGGTTCGCCTGCCGTGGCGACCAGTGCCAGTTATACCGCTCAAGCTCCTGCAGAAACCGCCTGGTGGTGATGGTGCGCCTGCCGTTGGGCTCGATGACTATCGCCGCCCGGCAGGCTGTTTCAATTTCGTAAAGGCGTGGCATGATCTTAACCTCTCAATGATACTGTTTTTATATAC